>CBDUBB010000114.1:0-7414 GCA_965365265.1 uncultured Flavobacteriaceae bacterium | reverse complement strand
GTGTGGGGATGCTCCTTTTTATTTCATAATAGGAATCGAGTTCTCCCAAAACGATAATGGTTTGATCCCCGCTCTGATACGTATACCCATCGTTGAGCTGCCAGTCAATCTTATACGCCGGCTTGTAAATATTGAACCCGATAGTGAGTTCGGCTCCTACATGCCCCATCAATAATTCGGCTCCCACATTAATGCCATAATTGGAAGCATATTTGAAAGGGTTGTCTCGAAAATAGGGATACAACTCAACCACCAGCTGTTCCTCATTCTTGATGTAATCGTAATAGTGTTGATAAAAGCGGTAGAACAACCCCAGTCCGAATTTAAAGGTGGAGTTGACAATTCTTCCATACGACGCCTCAAGGCTGTAGACCCCCTTCCTGTCATTGAATAGTTCAGACAAAACATTTTGGCCAAGTCCTGTGCGCAGGGAAAGGTATTCCTGTACCGTTCGGGTCCTGGTATTTTCCAGGGGTAGCTCCCCCCCGGGCCCTGCATTGTTCCCGCTGCGAAAGTCGGCCTCCAGGCTTCCCACAAGGGAATTCAACCCCTGGTTCGGCAATCGCGTATGCCCGTTTGAATGATGTGTATAGCCAAACCCGATCCGCCAGGTAGTTTTCTCAAAGCGCGCGACATCGTAATGGAGAAGCGACCTGAAGGACCATTTGAAATTCGTGCTCACAGCCCTGTTGAAAGGGTTGTTTACCGGATCATACTTTTCGGTCAAATAGGAGATCCCCAGGCCAGTTCGCAATTTCCAACGGGTATTCCTGCTGGAAAAAGGGTTTAGCTCCAGGTAAGGCATTGCCGTGAGAGCATAACCGATTTCATCGGGATTGCCAAAATCGGTAACCCCCATCAAGACCCCTGTTGTTGGGTTTCTCAGCCGTCTGGCCCATTCCTGATCCCCATTTAGGTGATCCCATCCGATTCCTCCCATGAGACTGGTTTGCATCCTTGTCTGTGGAAAATCGGTATTGGCGTCGAAGGTCTCCCCCAGGTTCAATTGAATGAGGAATACCGGAGGGTTTTTGGAAGGCTCCTCCTGAGACCACACCTGTGGCACAGAGAGAAACAGAATCCCGCATACTGCAGTAACGGCCAGATTGGTTTTGTGTATTCTAAAAACTACAGAGGATAACGAAATGGCAAAGGCGTTTAAAAGGCACACTATTTCAAAAAGAAAAATGAACAGCCGGACGGGAATCCAAGGCGCTTCAGGCAATGGCTGGTTGACAAACAGCCTTCTTCTTGTACTAAGGGGGGATTAAGCCCCTCCTCCCCCCAAGGACAAATTAACCCAAAAGCCTGTAAACTTCAATCACCCAACCAGAAGTATTCCCAACTTCCTGTAAGAACCTACGAAAGACATCTATCCCCCTTAGTCCTCATATACCTCAACCACCACTTCAATCTCCACAGAAATCCCCCTGGGCAATGATCCCATGCCCACGGCGGCCCTGGCGTGTTTTCCGCGTTCTCCGAAAACCTCCACCATCAGGTCAGAAAATCCATTGACTACTTCAGGTTGGTCCGTAAAATCGGGGGTTGCGTTTACCATTCCCAGAACCTTTACAATGCGTTTTACCTTATTGAGGTTCCCCAATTCAGCCTTGAGAACGGCTAGCTGGCTAATCCCCACAAGGCGCGCGGCATTATAACCTTCTTCAACGGTCAATTCGCTTCCCAGTTTTCCGGTAACATATTCCCCGTCCGCCTTTTTGGGGCCTTTCCCAGCCAGAAATACCAAATTCCCGGTTCGGACCGCATTCACGTAATTGGCCACAGGACTTGACGGAGTAGGGAGCTCTATCCCCAATGCTGTCAGGCGGGCTTCCGGATCGTAATCCGGCGGAGGGGTATCCTTCGAGGCAACCTCCTGAATCATATCTGCCTGCTGCCCTTGTGGACCACAGGAAAGGATTGTGATCAATCCCAGTAATAGTGTGCCATGCAGAAATTTCATAGTAGTTGGTTTAGTGCTTCACTAAAGATACAAAGGCCGTTCAGAATAAATACCATTTCCCCGGGTCCTTCTTTACCTTTGGTTTGTTTTCAGGAAATTACGGAACCCCCGGCTGGAATTCCCAGGGAGGTTAAAATAGCACCGGATGGCGAAGGCAATACCCCGTAGGAGTCCAGTTTTCGAAGGTCCTTCTCAATGACTTCCCTGAAATCCTTCCCGGATTCATTCTTAGTGCCGAATAATTCCCTGTAGGCACTAACTGCGTTTCTGGTCTGGCCCTCAATCAGGTCGCAATGCGCCATATTGCATTGCAATGCCGGCAACTTCAGGTGCTTCCCAACCCCCTCTTCGAGCAGTTGTCGCGCCTGGGGAACCTGCCCTTCACATAAATGCAACCAGGCCATGTTGTTCAAAGCCAGCACATAAGGCTTCACAAGCACTTTATTCTCCGGGAAATCTGCGTAAAAATCCCTTAGGACCCCGAGGATTCTGCCCTGAAATATCGCCTTTTCGGCCACCTTTAACGTACTGTCGATCTCCTGATCCCATTGGCGGATTTTCTGAAGGATGTCCAGGGTTCGTATCTCCTCTTCATCCACTGCCTTGAAATACTTCTCAAAATACCCGAAATCGCTTTTCATGTTCTGGGTGGCGGGCAACTCAGACAAGTCCTTAAGGAACCCGGAGGTTTCCTGCAGTAATGCCAGGCCTTTTTCCTTGAAATCAAAGTCCTTTTCCTCCTCGAGTTTCCGCTGGTAGAACTCCAGCAGGTTCAGGGCCGTTGCGCAGAAATCCGCCCGAAAGGAACCGGGTTGTTTTATTTCCAGCTCCCGCCTGAGGTTGAGGGATTCTGAAAGATAGGGTTCCGCCTGCGGCCATTCAGGGGTTTCCAGCGTATAGATCCCTGCGTTGTGATAAGCCGTGGCAAGGTAGTGGGTATACCGATCCGGATGGGCTTCAGCCAGCTCTTTATAAAGGGACATGGCACTTTGGTTTGCCTGAAATGCCTCAGAATACCTGTGCATTTTGTCGGCATAGAGGATCCCGATGTTCGCGTAGGTAGAAGCCAGGTACGGACCGAACACTTCTGGCCGCCCGGCACATAGGGTTTTGTAATGTTCGAGGGTGTCCTCATAGCGAAGGACGGCCTTGTCGTATTCCTCCATCTGAATGAGGGTAACCGCAAGGTTGTTCAAACAGGCGGCGACCAGGGGCCGGAATTTTGCCGGATCCGATTCCATGGCCTCCAAATAAAGCCCGAGGGCCTTCCGATAATTCGAACGTGCATCGTGGGCATTGAATTCGTCGGCATAAACGGCGCCCAACTGATAATGTGCCAGGGCCAGCATTTCATCACTCAGGGCATTCCTGTCCTTTTCCCAGAGGGCTATGGCTGCTTTGTAATCCTTTTTTGAATACCAGTACTTCTTCCTCAGGTAATGGGATTCCCCCCGTGCCATGAGGGTATGGGCCAGGTGGGTTTGGAACCCGGGATTTTCTGCCCGAAGCTCTTCGAAGATACCAATGGCGTCCTCAAAATAATCGATAGCCTTCCCGGGGTCCTGAGGAAGTGAGAGACGCCCCAGGTTATTCAGAGCAATCGCCTTTTGTTCAAGAATGGCAGCTTCTCCGGTATTTGGGGCCTCTATCGTCTGCAGGAACTGGATCTTTGCCTGTTCCCTGGCTCCTTCGAGTTCCAGGACCCTTGCCAGGGTATTGTTGAGATGCATCTGTGTAGCTCCAGGGGGTGCGATCTCCAGCGCCTTCTCAAATTCAGGGATGGCCAGGTCCGGCCTGGAAGCCTTCAGGTATTCTTCACCCTTATATACATGCTGTTCTAATGGATTCATAACAAGTCTGATTTTGAGGCTGTTTGATATTCGGATGCTGCCACCCTGCAAAGATCTATAAAAGCGACCCTGGATATTTCCTGATACTCTATCTGGGTATCGCGGGCGGTCTCCTTATGCATATCCATGAATCGGATTCCCCTTTTCTTCAGTTCGGATGCAGCCTGCAAAATAGCAAAGGCCGCCACCCCGGGAATCGTTTCCACAACGTACTCCCCAAAGCACAAACTGCCCAGACAGATCCCGAAAAACCCGCCGACCAGTTCCCCATCCTTCCAAACCTCCTGGGCGTGAACCAGCCCCTTGGTTTCCAATGACCTAAAAATCCGGAACATGCGCTCAGAAAGCCATGCTGGAGACATGGATTCCCTCTGATTGTACTGATCCTGACACAGGCGGAGCAGCCCTTCAAAATCCGTATTGAACGTAGTCGCACCTGCTGAAAAAATATCGGGTACAACGGGAGGGGTCGCCTCAGTTTCCAGGACGATCCGTGGGTCCGGGGACCACCACCTAATGTGTTTCATGGGATGGTGCCAGAAGTAAAGGCCGCTCTGGTAGGCGTGGATTAGGCGGTCGGGCGTCATGTCCCCTCCCACTGCCAGCAGTCCGTCCAGGTCCGCAAAATGCGCGGGCGGAAAATTGAGGTCTCCTTTTTTTAGTTCGAAATAAGGCACGGGATGGGTCTTCAGGTTCCGGCCTGTCCGGATTCCAGTTCGTCCAGTTCCCCAAGCTGTCTGAGGATCTCAAAGGTCTTTCTGGCCTCTTCTTCATTGACCACGGCAATGGCAGCCCCAACGTGAACCATCACATAATCCCCCACTTCTGCCTGGGGGACCAGCGTCAGATTGACTTCCTTGACTACCCCGTCAAAGGAGACCCTTCCCAGGCGGAAGGTGTCGTCCAGGGTTTCGGTAATTTCAGTGAGTTTGCCGGGAATCGAAAGACACATACCTCGCTGTTTTAAGATTGCCTGAGTTCCTTCCTCAACCATTCATACCAGGCATCCATCCCTTCTCCGGTGGTAGCCGAAACTTCAAAGAACTGCAGGTTCGGGTTTACCTGAAGGGCATAATCCTTCAACCGGTCCAGATCAAAGTTCAGGTGAGGAATCAAATCGATCTTATTGATGATGCACACGTCTGAGGTATGGAACATGTCCGGATATTTGATGGGCTTGTCCTCCCCTTCCGTTGTGCTGATGATCACTACCCGCTTTTGTTCTCCCAAATCGAACATGGAGGGACATACCAGGTTCCCGACATTTTCGATCATCAGGATCGAATCCGCTTTCATCTGAAGCTGTTTGACAGCTTCAAAAACCATGTCGCTCTCCAGATGGCAGCCTTTTCCGGTATTGATCTGCATGACGGGCACCTCAAGGGCCGCTATCCGGTTGGCGTCGTTCACGGTCTGCTGGTCCCCTTCGATGACATAAAAAGAAAGGCTGTCCTTCAGGTCCTTCAGGGTGCGTTCCAAAAGGGCCGTCTTCCCGGAGCCGGGAGAGCTCACCAAATTGAGGGTAAAAATATTGAGGGCTTCAAAATAGCCCCTGTTGCGCGCCGCCATAACCTGATTCTGATGCAGCACATCCTGTTCCACCTCGATCACCCTTTTATTGGGCGCCATAGTGACTCCCTCCTCCCCGTGATGGTGATTCCCGTGCTCATGAGAATGGCCGTGGTGATGGTGATGATCGTGGTCATGAGGGTGATGGTGATGACCGTGTTCATGAGAATGGCTGTGGTGATGGTGATCGTGATGGTGGGCATGACTCGTACCTTCCTGTCCCAGGGAGGGTGCCAGGATCCGAACTCCGCCTTCTTCACTTCCGCATCCGCAAGTTCCGCACATAACCTATGTATTTATAGTAAACGTTAAAATTTAATTCAGACCACTTCCAGTGCCTTAACCCGCAGTTCCTTCCCCTGGAGGATAGCCTTCAGGTTGCTGCTGCAGGATGGGCAGGCATCGTAGAAGTGAGTCATCTCAAAAACCGTGTCGCAATCCATGCACCGGGCTCTGCCTTTTATTACCTGTACCCTTTTTTCAGCCCTTTCCAAAACGGTATCCTTTACGGCAACCGGCCACACAAAATCAAGGGCCTCGAATTCAATCCCCGCAAGGGTTCCGATTTCGAGTTCGATAGCCTCCACTTCCCGGGCACCGGCTTTTTCAGTCTCGGTTTCCGCGATTTTGACAATCCCCATAGCCACTGATAATTCGTGCATTTGTTGGAAAGATCCTATTTGGTGAATTTCAATATTACCTTAAATAAATCGCTGAGAGCCTGATAAATATCATATTTCTCCTTTGGAAGATACCATACATTTAAAGATTAACACTCAGAACTAGAATTTATAACTAACTGGCATTCAGATGGCTTTTGAAAGAAACACTCAGGAAACCTATTATGAGAGCATCATAAAACAGGGGTACAGCCGACGGGACTTTATGAAGTTCACTACCTACATCGCGGCTTACATGGGCCTGGAGACCTCAGCCGTTGCGCAGGTCGCCAAATCTCTGGAAACCACTCCCCGGATCCCGGTGATTTGGGAGCACTTCCAGGAATGTACTTGTTGCAGCGAATCCTTTATCCGCTCCGACCACCCAATTGTTGCGGATATTATCCTGGATAAGATTTCCCTGGATTACACCCTTACCCTTATGGCCGCCTCAGGCCACCAGGCAGAAGCTGCCAAGCATGCCACCATGGAAAAATACAAAGGGGAATACATCCTCTGTGTGGAAGGGTCCATACCTATGGAAAATGACGCCTACTGCTGTATAGCAGGCCGGTCTGCCAAGGACATTCTTCTCGAGGCAGCCGAGGGGGCCAAAGCCATCATCGCCTGGGGAAGCTGCGCCTGCAACGGATGTGTTCAGGCTGCCTACCCCAACCCTACCAAAGCGACACCCATACACAAAATCATCAAGAACAAGCCCATTATCAAGGTTCCGGGCTGCCCGCCCATAGGTGAAGTTATGGCGGGAGTCATCGTCCACCTGGTCGCTTTTGGCCGTCTGCCGGAGCTGGATAATATCGGACGTCCCAAGGCCTTTTATGCCAAGCGTGTCCACGACAGCTGTTACCGGAGGCCCTATTACGACGCAGGGCTCTTTGCGGAATCCTTCGACGATCAGAATGCCAAGGAAGGCTATTGCCTTTATAAGGTAGGTTGCCGCGGTCCGATGACCTATAACTCCTGCGGAACCATCCGCTGGAACAATGGGGTGAGCTTCCCGATCCAATCCGGACACGGGTGCATCGGGTGCAGCGAGGAGGACTTCTGGGACAACGGGCCATTCTACGAAAGGCTCACAGGCCTGGCCGGCTTTGGAATTGAAAGTTCGGCAGATACCATCGGTAAGGTCGCTGCAGGTGTCCTGGCGGGAGGCCTGGCAGTGCATGCCATTGCCGCCAATGTTTCCAAGCGAAAAGAGCTCAAGGAAAGCATTAGGATCGCTAGAGAAAATGAGAAAAAATTCGAATCGTAAATTCCCCATAAACCGACAATCATGGCTAATAGAATCGTAGTAGACCCCATCACAAGGATCGAAGGGCACCTCCGGATCGAGGTTGAGGTCAAAGACG
>CBDUBB010000113.1:0-7446 GCA_965365265.1 uncultured Flavobacteriaceae bacterium | reverse complement strand
CTTTTACTTGGCTACATGAACCGCCCGGGTTTCCCGGATGACCGTTACTTTTACCTGACCGGGGTATGTCATATCTGTTTGAATTTTCTGGGAAATTTCAAATGAGAGCTGCGCAGCTTTTTCATCGCTGACCTTTTCGCTCTCCACTATGACCCGAAGTTCCCTGCCCGCCTGGATCGCATAGGCCTTCTGGACACCTCCGAACCCAAAAGCGATTTCTTCCAGGTCTTTTAGCCGCTGAATATAGGAATCCAATACCTGACGGCGTGCGCCAGGCCGGGCCCCGCTTATGGCATCGCAAACCTGAACGATAGGCGAAATAAGCGTGGTCATTTCAACCTCGTCGTGGTGTGCTCCTATAGCATTGCAGACTTCCGGTTTCTCCCCATACTTTTCCGCCCATTGCATTCCAAGTATGGCGTGGGGGGTTTCAAGTTCGGTTTCGGAGTTGGGTACTTTCCCGATATCGTGAAGCAGTCCAGCCCTTTTCGCAAGCTTTGGATTTAGGCCGAGTTCGGCTGCCATCACCCCGCAGAGCTTGGCTACTTCCCTTGAATGCTGTAAGAGGTTTTGCCCGTAGGAAGAGCGATATTTCATCCGTCCGACCATGCGAATCAGTTCGGGATTAAGGCCATGTATGCCGAGGTCGATAACCGTGCGCTTCCCTACTTCAAGGATCTCCTGTTCGATTTGCTTTTCCGTTTTCCGAACCACCTCCTCGATCCGGGCCGGGTGGATCCTCCCGTCCGTAACCAGTTTGTGAAGGGACAACCTGGCCACTTCCCTCCTCACGGAATCAAAGCACGATAGGATAATGGCCTCAGGGGTGTCATCCACGATGATTTCAACGCCAGTGGCGGCTTCCAGGGCCCGAATGTTCCGGCCTTCCCTCCCGATGATCCGTCCCTTGACATCATCTGATTCCAGGTTGAAGACAGAAACGCAATTCTCCACGGCTTCCTCCGTACCGATCCGCTGTATGGTATTCACAATGATTTTCTTGGCCTCCTGTTGTGCAGTCATTTTCGCCTCCTCCAGGGAATCCTGAAGAAAGGTCATGGCGTCCGCCCTGGCTGATTCCTTGAGGGACTCCATGAGCTGACCCTTTGCCTCCTCGGCAGAAAGACCGGAAATCACTTCCAATTGCTGGATCTGGCTATTATGGAGTTTTTCCAGTTCCCCCTGTTTGCGCTCGTAAAAATCCTTTCGCTTTTCCAGGTCCTCCAGCCTGGATTCCAGACGCTCATTGAGCTTTTTGTTGCGGGCAAGCTCGCTGCTAACCTGGGATTCCTTATCCCGGGTGCGCTTTTCGGCCTCGGAGATTTTCTTGTCCTTATTGATGATGACTTTTTCGTGCTCCGCTTTGAGCTCCAGGAATTTCTCCTTGGCCTGGTAGATCTTCTCCTTCTTGATGTTTTCTCCCTCAGCCCTGGCGTCCTTGAGAATGGCCGCCGCTTCCTTTTTCGCGGAATCTACTGTCTTGGTTGCCCTCCCTTTCTCCAGGAGTTTTGCAACAACGAACCCAACTATGAGGCCCGCAACCAGGGCGATAATACCTGTGGTAATGTCCATGATCAGAGTTTTTAAATTGAATTAAAGGCAGCGGAACCACCGATCCATACGGACCGGAAATAAAAAAAGCCCACATTGATGAAGTTTTGTACAAACTCCAAAAAACAGGTTTAGGGCTACCAGATTGCTCAAGGATCCTTAACAAGAAGGCGTGCTTTTACAACCTAAACTCACCCTTTCTAATAGAATTAGTGTTGAGTTTGTCAAAAAATAATGACCAATGTGGGCAGTATCGTTTGTATGTTAAAGAACTTAGCGTACGCTCATTTTCGAGGTTACCAGTTGGTCGAGCGCTTTCAATCGTTCGGTTACCTCCCTGGTATCCTCCATTTTTTCTATGCCGCGCTGCTCGACTTTGGATGCAAATTGCAGGGCACACATGGCCAGTACATCCTGTTTATCGCGGACGGCGTAATTTTGTTCGAATTTCTTGGCCAGTTGTTCAATACTCTTGGCCGCTTTCCGCAAGCCTTCCTCCTGGGAGGGATCAATGGTCAGCGGATATACACGGTCCGCAATCGACAATTTGATCTTGAGCTTTTCGGTCATTCTGAACTGGGATGTCACTCAGCGAGCTGGACAATGCAATGGTCCAATTCCCTGATCAACTGATTTATTTTGAGCTTGGCTTCTGATTTATTGGTTTCACTGCCCAACATCGAGTTTGCCAGCTTCAGGGATTTGTACTTCTCCTCCCATTCTTCGACGGATCTTTGGGCTGCCTCGTAGTCGCTTCGGAGCGATTCCATTTCCCTTTCCAGATTCAGCTTGCTCTGCTGCAGCACATCCATTTTGTGCAACAATTTGCTGATTTTATTTTCGAGGGAATCTACGATTTCGACCAATTCACTCATTGGCTCACTGCGATGTATTTACACAAAGGTAACATTCCGGACGGGACTTCACAATAATTTTTTTTAAATCCCGAAGTGCCAATGCCAGCCGTAGGTAAACGACGTTTTTTCACTGAAAAGCACCCGGTTCCTGTTTTTGAGTTGCGCTGCGAATCCTTAATTTCGCTCTAATTCTGAAGTATGGGACAAAAAGGGTGGATAGTATTTGCATTGTGCTGCAGTTTATGGGCCAGCGGACAGTATGCAGGTCCCGAAACCAATTTCCGGTCCCCCCTGGATATCCCACTTATCCTGTCCGGGACTTTCGGGGAGCTCAGGTCCAATCACTTTCATTCGGGGATTGACATCAAAACACAGCAACGTCAGGGTCTTCCGGTGTACGCCGTGGAGGAAGGCACGGTTAGCCGTATAAAGATTAGCCATTGGGGCTATGGCAAGGCACTATACATTGCCCATCCGAACGGGTATACCTCCGTCTATGCCCACCTCCAGAAGTTCGGGCCAAAAATAGAGGCCTACGTAAAAAAACTGCAATATCAGAAACAGAGCTATGAGCTGGAGGTTTTTCCGGATTTCGGGGAACTGACGCTCTCGAAAGGAGATACTGTGGCCTTTTCCGGGAATACAGGGGGTTCCTCAGGGCCTCACCTGCATTTCGAAATCCGGAACAGCCTTGATGAAAAGCCCACGAACCCTTTGCTTTACGGACTTTCGGTAAGGGATGCCACCAACCCGAACATCACGGGCCTTTATGCCTATCCCCTTTCGGACAGCGCCCAGGTAAACCAAAGCCGGAATCGGACTGAAATCCGGTTCAGCCGGCAGGCGGACGGAACCTATCTGGCGGAACCCGTCAAAGCCTCCGGGCTGATCGGCTTCGGGATTGAAACCTATGACCGGCAGGATTTGGCGGCAAATAAAAACGGGGTATACCGCGTGGTGCAGGAGGTAAATGGGAAGACGTACACCGATATGGATTTCGATGTATTTTCCTTTGGGGAAACCCGATACATCAATACCCTGATCGATTACCCCCATTATGCGCGCTATCAAAACCGGATACAAAAGTTCTTTCGTTCCCCGGGCAATCGGCTAAGCCTTTACAATACGCTTTACAATGAGGGTAAGATACGGGTAGTCCCCGGTGAAGGCTATCAGGTGGAATTGCGCGTTTCCGACCTGGCCGGCAACCACACGGTACTGCGGATCCCGGTGGAGGGTAAGGAGCTCCCGGTCCTGCAGCCTGCGGAGGTACTAAAGACTCCTTATTTTGTACAGGCAGAAAAACCAGGCAGCTTTAAACTTGGTAAGGCACAGGTCTATTTTCCGGCTGGTTGCTTTTACCAGGATACCTTCTTAGAGCTGGCTTCGGATTCTCTTGAGGTAAAACTTCACGAACCTTCCATCGCCATGCACCGGAATTTCACCCTGTCCTACGATGTTTCCCACCTTGACCCTGCAGCGCGCAGCAAGTATTTCATCGCCCGGCTGGACGATGAAGACCGCCCCCAGTTTCAACGAACCTTCCGCCGGGGGGATACCTTTACGACCCGCAGTCGGAATCTGGGACGCTACACCCTTGTGCAGGATACGGTCCCTCCCAAAGTGAGCCCCAGGAACTTTAAGGAAAAACAATGGCTGACCAATTACCGGTACCTGAGTCTCCGGATCTCGGATGACCTGAGCGGTATCGACAGCTATACAGGGAAGCTGAACGGCCGGTGGATCCTGATGGAGTACGAGCCAAAAACAGAAACCCTTACCTACAATTTTGACGACCGAATCCTCAGTGAACGCCAATGTGAGCTCGAGGTGGAAGTAACTGATAACGTTGGCAATACTACCACTTACCGAACTGTATTCTTTAAAAAATAAACCCCCTGGGGCAGCTTAGAATTGGGAACTTTTTAGCAATACCTCCCTGTGTTTTTTCCTATTTTTGCACGCGCCCGCAGGTGGCACAATCCCTAAATGCAGTGATGCAATCCAGCGTAAGAATAATGTTCCTGATGTTCTTCCTGATGGCTTTTGGAGTCGTTTCAGCACAAAAGAACATTTATCAAAGCAGCCATTTTGACGAGCTGAGCTCGGATCATGAGGTGCTTGCCATCCTTCCCTTTTTTACTCACCTGGACCTTGGGGAAAAGCTTCCCCAAAAAGAGCTCAGACGACTTGAACAAAAGGAAGGCTACGCCGTTCAGGATGCCCTAGAAACGTATTTCGGGAGGGGAAAGAAAAAGAAAAAATTCACCGTTTCCTTTCAGAACAGCGAGGATACCAATGCCCTGTTGGCACGCAACGACATCTCCTTTGAGAATATCGACCGCTACACGATACGGGAGTTGGCTGAAATCCTTCAGGTTGATGGCATTGTCAGTGGAAACCTCGACGTCAACATCCTGCTTTCCGACGGGGTCCCCTCGGACTTCAGTTTCCTCGACTATTTCCTTGGCGATGCAGATTACGGGCGAATTGGCATCAAGATCAGCGATGGCCGCACGGGAAAGCTTCTGTGGAAGTACGAGCAGGAAATCACCCGGAAAAGTGGCAAAAACACAAATGACCTCATCGACAAGATGATGATCAAGGCTGCTCGTAAATTCCCATACGACAAAGAAAACCGCCGCTAGTCAGACGCTGTTCCTCAGGAATTTGCGAATTCTTCCAGTACCCCGATCACATAATCGAGTTCTTCCCTGGTATTAAAACAGGAAAAAGAAAACCTGAGGGAAGGCTTTGCAAGGGCCTCGTCATCCAGGATTTCAGACAGAACGTGGGACCCACCGGCACTGCCCGACTGGCAGGCGCTGCCTTTGGAACAGGCTATCCCTTTCAGATCGAGGTGGAACTGGAGCATCTGGCCTTTTGAAGCGTCGAAGGGCAGCCTTAGGTTTACAAGCGTATAGGTGCTTTTTTCCAGGTCCCCTGAAAGCCCGTTGAAAGCTACTCCGGGGACTGCCTTTTGCAGCTCCTCAATAAAATAGGCCTTCAAATTCGTTATGTAGGCTTTCTCCTCCTCCAGATGCTTATAGGCTTCTTCAAATGCGGTTTCCAGGCCTACAATGTTGTGGTAGGCCTCGGTACCGGCCCTGAAACCGCGCTCCTGAGAGCCTCCGAGGATCAAAGGTTTCAGCCCCGATTCCTTGCGTATATATGCAAAACCTACCCCTTTGGGACCGTGAAATTTGTGAGCCGCGGCCGTGAGAAAGTCTACCGGGGTTTTCTGCAGGTCCCAGGCAAAATGGCCGATGGATTGAACCGTATCTGAATGGAAAAGCGCCTCGTAATTCCTGCATAAGGAGCCTACCGCTTCGAGGTCAATCAAATTGCCGATTTCATTGTTAACGTGCATCAGACTGACCAGCTTCCTGGATGCATCTGCTGCCAGAAGCCCTTCCAGGGCATTCAGATCCGGGTTTCCACTCTGGTCCAGGGGAACGTATTCCAGCCTGATGTTGTATTCCTCCCTGAGCGCCTGAGCTGTATGCAGCACGGCATGGTGTTCGATGCGGGAGGTTATCAGGGTCTCCACCCCAAGGTCGCGAACGGCACAACGGAGCAGCATATTATCGGCCTCCGTACCTCCGGAGGTGAAGATGATCTCCCCGGCCTGCGCATTGAGTTGCCTGGCAATGTTCTTGCGCGCCTTTTCGATCCCGGTTCTTGCCGTCCTGCCAAAGGCATGGGTGGAAGAGGGGTTTCCAAAGCACTCCCTGAGCGCATCGTGCATGCGCCCGATCACTTCTTCCCTCAGTGGGGTTGTTGCCGCATTGTCCAGATATACCTGTTTCATAAGTCCTTCCAACAAAGGAGCAAAAATAGCCCTTTCGCCCCAATAGGCCCAAAATTGGCACAAGCTTTAGGACAATTCCGCCGCTTTCACGTACCTTTGGCCCTGTGAGAAAGGCAATACTTCTATTGTTGTTCGCAGGTATGTCCGCCTGTTCTGATGGGGAGCTTCAGATAGAGAACATCGATTTCGACGACGTTGCTCTTCAGGTCTGTGGCACGCCCACCACGGACACCCAGTTACTCTTTAAACTGAAAGAATCCGAGGCGCTGATCCTCGAGCTGCAGTCCGGCCTCCTGAGAAATGAAGTGACCGGAGATACCCTGGAGAGTCCGATACCCTCCCAGTCTAAGCTGATCTATCGTATTTTTTCAGAGGATGTAAAGGACTCCTATTTCTGTGATGCCGTTCCCCCGGTTGCCCCTAAAGTAGTGGAGGAGGTACCCTCTGAGGCAGGGACCGTACTGATATATACCTCCCAAAACCCAAGTGACACCACAAAGTTCGAACATCAGATCTGGTTTGAGAACGTAACCTTTGTCAATGCAGCCGGAGAGCGCCTCACGAAGCTGACCGTAGACCAATTCGGGACGCTTACCACTTCTGATTAGCGAAAATTCGACTGGGGAATATAGACCTCCGTGGCGCCCATTCCGTATTTCCTGTAATCCGCATCCTGTAGCTTCAATCCCTCATACCGCCGAAACAGGGTACGGAGCTCCTCCTTCAGGATTCCCTCCCCTACTCCGTGGATGAATACGACCCGTTGTATCCGTTTTCTCATCGCAAATTCCAATTGTCTGCGGGCAGTATCCATCTGGTAGTTCAAAAGATCGAAAGTGGTCATCCCCCTGGTATCGGAAAGGAGTTTTTCGATATGCAAATCCACGACCATGGGTGGGTTCTGCCGCTCCTTTCGGGACGCCGATGCCTTGTGCTTTCGAGGTGTCCCTTCTTCCTTATGTGACCTGGCCAGATCCGGGACCTCCATCGAAAGCGCCCCCGAATCCGGCACATGGACCACCTCGGTCGTGGCCACCTGTATTTCAAAGCCATCTTCGGTTTTAAGCCTCAGGTTTTTCGGACCTACTTCCAGAACCACGCCCTGGGTAAGTTCATCGATCATCTGAACCCTGTCCCCTGTCCTGAATTTCTTCATTTGATTGCGTTCCCTTGGTATCAGGAGCCCTGTTTCCCAGGGTCAACCCGTACAAGCCAGCCATTAACAGG
>CBDUBB010000112.1:0-7532 GCA_965365265.1 uncultured Flavobacteriaceae bacterium | reverse complement strand
TGCTCATCGTCTCCGATAAGTTTTCTGGTAGGGTCGGTGGAAAGGGTGGTCTTTCCCGTTCCTGACAATCCAAAGAAGATAGCCGTTTGACCGTCCTCCCCTACATTGGCTGAACAATGCATGGGAAGTGTTTTCCTGAATACAGGCAAAATAAAATTAAGGGCCGAAAAAATTCCTTTCTTGATTTCTCCCGTGTAGCCGGTACCCCCTATCAGTACCATTTTTCGTGTAAAATTCAAAATAGCGAAATTGTGCTGGCGGGTGCCATCTTCCCCGGGGTCTGCCATAAAACCGGGAGCGTTGATTACCGTCCAGTCGGCTTCGAAATCACGCAATTCTGCCTCGGTAGGACGGATAAACATATTGTAGGCGAAAAGGTTGGACCAGGGATACTCATTGACCACGCGGACCCCCATCCGATAATTCGGGTCTGCACAGACAAAACAATCGCGCACATACAGTTCCCTGTCATTGAGGTAGCTGATAACCTTTTCGTATAACCGGTCAAAATCGTCCGGATCAAACGGCTTATTGATGGGACCCCACCAAACCGTATCCTCCGTAGTGGCATCCTTTACAATAAACCGGTCCTCAGGGGACCGTCCTGTAAATTCACCTGTGCTGACAGCCAGGGCGCCGGAATCGGCCTCCACGCCCATGCCTGATTGGAGGGTGTGATCGTGGAGCTCATCGGCAGATAACTGATAGTGAAAGTCCTCTGTGGTAATTCCGTATTCGGCCAACGAAATCGTTTTCGCTCGAGCGGCAGATGTACTCATAAAATGGGTTTTTGTTTGCGCAAAAGTATTTAAAATTAAGAGGATATTCCCAGCCCTGGGCCAGAAGTTAGCCCATTGGTCTAAAAACACGATAAAGCATCAGCAGCCAGCCGCTTATCAGAAATACCCCTCCCAGGGGGGTTATCCAGGCAATGGGACTGAAATCAAGACCTGCCAGGGGTCCGGTGGTCAGTCCATAGATAGAAAATGAAAAACAAAGGACGCCGGCCAGGATCAGTAAATACACCGGCCTTTTCTCGCGGTCCTTCAGGTATGTCGTGCTTCCCAGGAACAACAGAAACAATGCATGATACATCTGGTAGGCAACCCCGGTGCGAAAACTCTCCAGGGAAGCATCACTCAGGACTGTCTTCAGGGCATGGGCTCCCAGGGCACCCAGGACCACTGCCAGGATGCCAAACAGGGCTCCTGTTGCCAAAATTGTTTTGTTCATAACTACGGGGGCATATTTTCATGCAAATGTAACATTTTGATACCTTCGTATGCCGTAACCCTAACTTCATCTCAACCACTATGTCCCGAAGCATCCTGGTCGTTGGAGCCGGAAAATCCACATCTTACCTGTTGGACTATTTCCTGGAGCAATCCGGAGAGGAAAATCTTAAAATCGTCATAGGCGACAAAAATCCCGACGGAGTCCCTGAAACATATCACAAGCATCCCAATTCCAGGGTCATTCCCCTGGATATTACCGATGTGCAAACAAGGAAAGACCATGTAAAGCAGGCGGACATCATCGTTTCCATGTTGCCTCCCACAATGCACCTGGACATAGCCAGGGATTGCCTCGAATTCAATAAAAACCTCGTTACGGCTTCCTACATAAGTGACGGGATGCGGCAACTGGATTCGGAAGTACGAAGGAAAGGGCTTGTATTCATGAATGAAATCGGGCTGGACCCGGGTATCGATCACATGAGTGCCATGGAGGTTATCGACCGTATCCAGGCCGCGGGAGGAAAAATGCTCCTCTTCGAATCCTTTACGGGGGGCCTGCTGGCTCCTGAGAGCGACACCAACCTATGGAATTACAAATTCACCTGGAACCCCAGAAATGTAGTTGTTGCCGGACAGGGAGGGACTGCCAAATTCATTCAGGAAGGCACTTACAAATACATTCCCTACCATCGTCTATTCAGGCGAACCGAATTTCTAGAAATCAAGGGATACGGGACCTTTGAAGCCTACGCCAACCGGGACTCCCTCCGCTACCGGGAGGCCTATGGCCTTCAGGATGCCCTGACCCTGTACAGGGGCACCATGCGCAGGGTTGGCTTTTCAAGGGGCTGGAATATCTTCGTGCAACTGGGGATGACCGATGACACCTATCATATTGAAAACTCCAGGGGGATGTCCTTTCGGGATTTCACCAACCTGTTTCTTCCCTACTCCCCTACCGATTCTGTCGAGCTAAAACTGAGACATTATCTGAAAATCGACCAGGATGATATCCTTTGGGGAAAGCTCCTGGAATTAAAGCTGTTTGATGCCGACCGAAAAATCACCACGGTCAACGGTACCCCGGCCCAGATTCTGCAGGAAATCCTGCAGCAGAGCTGGACGCTGGGACCAGAAGACCGCGACATGATTGTGATGTACCACAAATTCGGCTATGAAATGGACCAAAAAAGGTATCAGCTCGATGCCAACATGGTGGTCGTAGGGGAATCAGCCCGCCATACGGCCATGGCCAAGACGGTCGGCCTTCCGGTAGGCATTGCCACCCTGCTTATCCTGAACGGAAAAATCAGTAAGCCCGGGGTACAGATCCCCATCCTCAGGGAAGTTTACCAGCCCGTCCTTAATTCCCTGAAGAATTACGGCATCCGGTTCCGGGAATACGAAGTACCCTATCTCGGATATAATCCGGATTCCGTAGGAAATTAGGCAGGGAGATTTATGCTATCTTTAGGGAAATTACCTCGGGGATGAAATCGGACCAAAAGGGTGTTCAAATTGATGGCATCGATAAAAAGATCCTGCGGTATCTGATGGCAGATGCGCGGACGCCCATCCTTGAAATAGCACGAAACATCGGGATATCCGGTGCAGCTATCCACCAGCGGCTTCGCAAGCTGGAAAAATCGGGGCTCCTGGCCGGATCCAAATTCATAATCAACCCAAAGTCACTCGGCTACACAACCACTGCCTATATCGGAATCTACCTGGACAAGGCCATGAGTAATCCCTATGCCGTGAGGGAACTGAAAAAGATCCCCGAAGTTCTGGAATGCCATTACACCACGGGGAACTGGTCCATCCTGATCAAAGTCCTGTGCCAGGACAACGAACATCTGATGCACCTGTTAAACAAAAAGATCCAGCAAATTGAAGGAGTCTCGCGTACGGAAACCTTCATTTCACTGGATCAGCAAATAGACAGGCAGATCCAAATCTGAATCGACAAGTCTTAATCTCTTCCTCCAAACACCTGCAATCCCCAGTATACAAGGGTCGCCAGAGCGCCGATGGCTGCCACCAGATAGGTCCGGGCTGCCCATTTAAGGGCGTCTTCTGCCCCTTTGTATTCCTGGGAGGTTACCATTCCGGTCCTTTTAAGCCAGGCAAGGGCCCGGTTACTGGCATCGTATTCCACGGGAAGGGTGACAAAACTGAAGACGGTTGCCAGTGCCATCATCGCCAGGCCTGCCACGGCAATCCAGTACCCCATCCCCACGCCTGCAGCCGCTCCAAGGATCAGTCCGCCAAAGACCAGCCAGGTGGACATCCCGGAGGTTACACTTACCACAGGCACCAGTTTGGAGCGCATGGTCAGCCATTGATACGACTTGGCATGTTGTACGGCATGTCCGCATTCGTGGGCCGCAACGGCAGCTGCCGCCGCATTCCGCTGATGGTATACCCCCTCGCTTAGGTTTACGGTTTTGTTTTTTGGATTGTAGTGGTCCGTAAGCATGCCTGCCGTGCTGACCACCTTGACGTCATGTATGCCATTATCTGCCAGCATTTTCTCTGCGATCTCAGCCCCGCTCATCCCATTTTGGAGATGGACTTTTGAATAATGCAGAAATTTACTCTTGAGCCGGGCACTAACTATCCAGCTCACAAGCGCGATGGCACCAATGATGATATAATATCCTGTCATCTTTTCGAAATTTTAATGGATAAAAGTATCGAAAAAGATACAAAAACCCCGCCAAGATCTTCCCAAAATCCTAAAGGGGTTCAGAACTGCAAAGCTGTCAGGATTCCTATGCCATCATCCCTTTTAAGGGGCCGAAAGCCTCCAGGATTTCGTCGTATACGATTTCCCCCTTCACAATGTTCAGTCCTTTTTGCAGGGAAGCATCTGCAGCACACGCTTTTTCCCAGCCCAGATCGGCCAGTTTCAGGACGTAGGGCAGTGTAACATTGGTAAGGGCAAGGGTAGATGTGTAGGGGACCGCTCCGGGCATGTTGGCCACGCAGTAGTGGACCACATCGTCAATGATAAAAATTGGCTCTTCATGGGTTGTGGGTCTTGAGGTTTCCACACAACCCCCCTGGTCCACAGCAACATCTACGATCACGGCACCGGGATGCATGGTCTTCAACATGTCCCGCGTGATCAGTTTGGGGGCACGGGCCCCTTTGATCAGGACCCCCCCAACGATCAAATCGTGAGTTTTCACATGTTTCCGGATATTGTACTCATTGGAGAATTCGGTAACCACATGGGGTGGCATGACGTCATTAACATACCGCAGGCGTTTCATATTTACATCCATCATGGTCACATGAGCCCCAAGTCCTGCGGCCATTTTGGCAGCCTGTATCCCTACAGTGCCGGCTCCAAGAACCAGAACCCGCCCTGGGGGAACTCCCGGTACCCCGCCCAGGAGTACTCCTTTACCTTTCACTGGTTTCTCGAGGTACTTTGCGCCCTGCTGAATGGCCATGCGCCCGGCCACCTCAGACATTGGGGTAAGCAGCGGCAGAGACCCATCAGGGTCTTCAACGGTTTCATAAGCGATGCAAATGGCCTTGCTGTCTACCATGGCCTGGGTAAGGCGCTCGCTGGAAGCGAAGTGAAAATAGGTGAAAATTACCTGACCTTTCTGTACCATGTCATACTCCTGCCTTATGGGTTCCTTTACCTTTACAATCATTTCGCTCATGGCATAGACCTGCCCGATGGTATCCAGAATCCGGGCACCTACTTTCCGATAGTCATCATCTGAAAAACCGCTTCCCAAGCCTGCCCCGGTCTGTACAAAAACCGAGTGCCCTTTATGAGTTAATTCCAAAACCCCGGCAGGAGTCATTCCTACCCGGCTTTCATTGTTCTTGATTTCTTTTGGGATCCCAATGACCATTTTTGATGTTTTTTTGATTGGGTTAAAGATGTGTTAAAAATTTAATTATCCGAAATAATGTCGATAAAAAGCAGGGGGTGTATTCATAATTATTATACTTTTTTAGGTTACACCCCTATATTTAAAGGGGGTAGTGTTTATATAAGCCATATATTCCAAGTGTTACTCATCGAAAACTAACAGGATTGTTCTGTGATAAGGAGAGAGAAAAAAGACGGTTTCATCCCTTTGTGGACTCAAATTGGCGTTGATAAGATGGCGGAGCCGGGTTGTGGGGTGCAGCTTTGTCAATTCCGGAAAAAGAATGAGGTGAAATACCTCAAAGCAGGCTGTCAGACTGATTTTATAATGCGGTAAGGGGGGGTAACTTATAGTTGGGGGGGGGGGGACCCCGCAACTGTATCAAACCTGCAGCCTAACAGGCACCAACTCAAAAATGCCCTACCCCAGAAGTTGTAAAAGCCGACCTATAAGATACCTCTCCACTGCCCTGGAAGGGATCAAACCACAATATTGACGATCTTGCCGGGCACTACAATTACCTTCCTGGGTTCCCTGCCTTCCAGTTGTTTCCTGGTTTTCTCATGGGCCAGGACAGCAGCTTCGATTTCATCCTTGCCGAGATCAAGGGATAGCTCCATGGTAAACCTCATTTTGCCATTGAAGGAAATGGGGTATTCCTTGGTGCTCTCCACCAGGAATTTCTCTTCCCATACCGGATACTTTTCCTTAGAGATGGAATTTGTATGACCGAGCTTGGACCAGAGTTCTTCTGCCATATGGGGGGCATAAGGGGAAATCAGGATCGCCAGCGGCTCCAGTATTTTTCGTTCCCGGCAGTTTTGAACGGTCAGTTCATTGACACAGATCATAAAGGTTGAAACCGAGGTGTTGAAAGAAAAGGATTCGATGTCCTCAGTGACCTTCTTGATGGTCTTGTGCAGGGTTTTCAAGTTATCCCGGGATGGTTCTGAATCCAGCACTTCAAAAGTCCGGTCCGCCCCCTGGTGGTAGAGCTTCCAAAGTTTCTTAAGGAATCCGTAAACCCCGCTCAGCCCTGCCGTGTTCCAGGGCTTGGACTGCTCCAGGGGTCCGAGGAACATCTCGTACAACCTGAGGGAATCCGCTCCGTATTCCTCGCATACATGGTCGGGGTTCACCACGTTAAACCACCTTTTGGACATCTTCTCCACTTCCCTTCCAACGATGTATTTTCCATCC
The DNA here is from genome assembly GCA_965365265.1 of uncultured Flavobacteriaceae bacterium. GTDB lineage: Bacteria > Bacteroidota > Bacteroidia > Flavobacteriales > Flavobacteriaceae > Robiginitalea. Next base: position 1,195 of record CBDUBB010000112.1, on the reverse strand, counting down.
TCGAGGATGAATTCCGCCGTCCCGAACTGTGGTTGCCAATTCCTTAGTTTTTCCAAATCCAGTTCGTCCGATGCGTTGACGAGATTGACATCCACCCGAATCTCTTCCACAGGGGTGTCCCCTACCAATCCCTTGCTAAGGTATTGCTGGGTACCGCTTTTGCGGTATACTATGGCACTCGTCCCCAGGATCATCCCCTGGTTGATCAGCTTTTTGGCGTATTCCTCTTTGGGCACCCACCCCCGGTCGTACATAAATTTCTGCCAGAAACGGGAATACAACAGGTGTCCTGTGGCATGCTCACTCCCACCTATATAAAGGTCGACATCCTGCCAGTAGGCAATGGCTTCTTCAGAAACCAGCCCCTTCCGATTTCCCGGATCCATATAGCGGTTGAAGTACTGGGAACTACCGGCCCAGCCCGGCATGGTGTTCAATTCCAGCGGAAATACGGTTTTATGGTCAATTCGCTCGTTGGCAACCACTTCCTCTTTTTCGGTATCCCAGGCCCAGTGGGTGGCATTCCCAAGAGGAGGCTCGCCCGTTTCCGTGGGGAGGTACTTTTCCACTTCAGGAAGCATCAGCGGCAGGCATTTATCCGGGATAAGCCTGGGAAGGCCTTGCCCATCATAATATACCGGAAAAGGCTCTCCCCAATATCGTTGTCGGCTGAACACCGCATCCCTAAGGCGATAATTCACCTTGCCTTTTCCCTGTCCCTTTTCTTCAAGGGCCGCGATTACCTTACGGCTGGCCTCCTTCTGATTCATTCCCTTGATAAAATCCGAATTTGCAATCACTGCTGCACCCTTGTCTTCAAAGGCCTCTTCTTCCACGGAAACACCTTCAAAAATATTGGGGATGGGAATCCCGAAATGCCGGGCAAAATCGTAATCGCGCTGGTCGCCGCAAGACACGGACATGACGGCTCCCGTTCCGTAACCCGCCAGGACGTAATCCCCTATCCAGATCGGGACGGCTTCTCCTGTAAAGGGATGCTCCGCATAAGCCCCCGTAAAAGCTCCGGTAATTCTTTTCACGTCCGCCATCCGGTCGCGCTCAGAACGGCGGGAATTGACGTGTGGGGTTGAAGGGCATACAATGGCTGGGGAGGCCAAGATGGACAACCTTAGCGTTAACGACCAAGCATTCAAGATAGTGGAACAAGTCCTGGGTACTGCCGAGTGTCTGGCCG
>CBDUBB010000111.1:0-7543 GCA_965365265.1 uncultured Flavobacteriaceae bacterium | reverse complement strand
CGGATAAGTTCCGCCGCCACCGTCTGACCGGCAACGGCGCGAATTCGCAGGGCGTTCAAATCTGCGACGATCCCCACGCGCTGCCCTCGCCTCTGGTACGCCCCCCGGAGCCGGTGGATATCCGGAGCCACCCATGTACCTTGAATCGGAGATGTCAGCTTCAGATCCTCGATTTCCTTCTTGTTGCGCCCGATTTTTTCTTCCAATGCGGCATAAAATTCGCGCTCTTCCTGACTAAAGCGCTCTCCGCCAAATCCCATAAAATCTCCTTCTTTTGCAGCAAGAGCAACATTTTTCGCGATAAGAAGTAGCCACTGCTTGTATTCAGATACGATTTTCGGGTCCTCGCGGGAGCGAAGTACTCCGAGTACAATTACGAGGACTTTTAGGAGGTGTTTCTGAAGTTCATTACTGTCCTTAATGTCATTGTAATCCAGGCAATTTAGGATTTCGTCGTGTTGCTGAGCCACTTTTTCCGAAATAGACACCTCATTCTGGCCCCTGGGCACTATGGCCTGTACAAGCTCATTATCCGGGTAAATCTTCCCGCCTTCCACCAGGCTTTCCACCATGGCCTGACGCTCCCTGGCGGATCCCGCAAGGCCGCTGTTTCCGGCCCCTTCCATACCCATGGCGACCAGGTAAGGTAACCGGCATATTTTCACCCAAAGGCCGGCCTCGTAGTTGTCCTGTGGCTTCATTTTCATAATAGCTTATTCCTACGTGAAGATACGAAAATACCGGGGTCTTTAAAAGCGAATGCAACTGGCATGCCTTCTGTTTATTACAAGAGTATGAATGCCTTTGCGTACCTTTGCGGGGATTCTGACAGGCATGAAAAAAGTCTCTAAGAAAACTCTGGAAGACCTTGAATTCCCTCAGGTAATTACCTTGTTGGAAGAACGCTGTGTAACGGGCCCCGGAAGGGAAAATGCGCTCAGGGTACATCCCTTTGTCAATGAAGATCTTTTGCGCGAATCCCTGGGCCGTACCCATGAATACCTGGCTTCCTTCCAAAATGAGAACCGTATCCCCAACCACGGGTTTGAAGCCGTGGATGCAGACCTCCATTTGCTCAGGTTGGAAAACAGCCTGCTCTCAGTTGAGGCCTTCCGGCGGTTTTCAGCCCTGAGTGACCTGATCCGTACCCATCAGCGATTTTTTAAAAAATTTTCAGAGTACTTCCCGTTTTTGGAGGCCTGGGTGCTTCAGGCGACTTTCAAAAAAGAAATCCCTGAGGCAGTGGATGCCGTAATTGATCGCCATGGGGAAATAAAAGATACGGCCTCTCCCCGCCTGGGTGAAATACGCAAGCAGGTGCGGAACTTGCACGGGAAAATAAACCAGAGCTTCAATGCCGCCCTGTCCAGGTACCTGCAGGCAGATTTTCTGGATGAGATCCGGGAATCCGTGGTGGAAAACCGCCGTGTCCTGGCTGTAAAAGCCATGTACCGTAGAAAAGTGAAAGGCAATGTGATGGGGACCTCCAAGACCGGGAGCATCGTGTACATTGAGCCGGATGCAGTGATGGCACATTCCAGGGAGTTACAATTGCTGCACCTGGAAGAAAAGGAAGAACTGGAGCGCATCCTCCGCAGCCTGGCTGCAGAAATCCGGCCTTTTATTCCAGACCTTGAGGTGTATCAACAGGTTATGGCGGAGATTGATCTTACGGCGGCTAAGGCCTCCCTTGCCAGGGAAATAGGAGGTGTGCTACCGGAAATCAATGGGGATCGGCACCTTTTCCTAAGGGATGCCTATCATCCACTGTTATTATTAAACAACAAAAAGCGGGGTGAAAAAACCTGGCCACAGACCCTGGAACTTCACCAGGAAAACCGAATCGTGGTGATTTCAGGGCCAAACGCAGGAGGAAAGAGTATCACCCTGAAGACCATCGGGCTTTTACAACTGATGCTGCAGAGCGGCATGCTCATCCCTGTGCACGAAGGGAGTTCCTGCTGCCTGTTCGATCAGGTGCTGACTGATATCGGTGACAATCAATCCATAGAGAATCACCTGAGCACCTATTCCTACCGGCTTAAAAACATGAACAGGTTTCTGCGAAAATGCAGTGAGGGAACCCTGCTGTTGATCGATGAGTTCGGGACGGGGAGCGACCCTGAACTGGGCGGGGCCCTGGCTGAAACCTTTCTGGAGACTTTTTATGAGTGTGGTGCATTTGGGGTGGTCACCACCCACTATGCGAACCTCAAGGCTTTGGCGGATGAGCTCCCACACACTTCCAATGCAAATATGCTTTTCAACAGCAAGACCCTGGAGCCCACCTTTCAGCTCGAAATGGGCCAGCCCGGAAGTTCCTTCACCTTCGAGGTGGCTCAGAAAAACGGTATTCCGTATAGTTTGATCAATAAGGCCAGAAAGAAAGTGGCCCGGGGAAAACTGCGTTTTGATAAAACCATTGCCCGGCTTCAGAAAGAACGAAGCAAAATGGCCCGGACAGAAGATCGTTTGCAGGAAGAGGAGAGCAAGGCCAGGGAGGAGGCCAAAAAACTGGAGCATCTCAATGTAAGGTTGCAGGACAAGCTGAGCAGTTATCAGGAACTATACGACTATCACCAGCGCATGATACACCTGGGCACCAGGGTAGATAAAGCAGCCGAGGCGTATTATCAGAATGGGAAAAAGCGACCCCTGATCTCGGAATTGCTCCGAATTGTGGAAACCGAAAACAGCAAGCGCAAGAAAAAGGGGGCAGAAGAGCTAAAACAGGAAAAGTCCAGAAAGGAGAAAGCCACCAAGGAAGCGATCCAGGAAGTAAGGAAGATCCGGAAGCAAAAGGAACAGAAGAAGAATAAGCAGACCAAAGAAGCCGCCCAAAAGCCAAGGCCAGTCCTCAGGGTTGGTGACCGGGTACGGCTGACAGACAGTAAATCCGTAGGAAGCATTGACAGCATTGAAAAGAATAAGGCAATTGTGAACTACGGGCAATTCACCACGAATGTAAGCCTTGATAAGCTGGAGCTAGTGGAAGCTATTAAAAAATAGGTAGATAGACTTATTTATATGAAGTATTCATTAAGACCCTTGAAATGGGTTCCCCCTTCCCTCCCCCAACCATAAATTACTTCAACCCACTGCAATTCCATGGCAGCCCTGGCCCAAGGCGGGACATGTTCTACCGTTTAATAAAGGATCCGAAACCCCTTTTCCATCTGTAGTGGAACGGATTCGGTTTTCACCCGGGTCACCATGGACCGATCCGGGCCCTGCCGACACCAACGGATAAATTCCTCCACCCCGAAAGGTTCCCCCTGGACCTCGGCCAATACCCCTCCGTTTTCCAGATTTTTAACCCAGCCGGCAAGACCCAGCGCAGTGGCTTTACTCTGGGCGCTCTTCCGATAAAACACCCCCTGTACCTTTCCGGTAACCAAAATGCGAACACGCTTCATACTCATAGATAGTCAAGATTCAGTTTCTCCGGTATTTCTTGCGACCATATCCTTACCTTTGCGCCATGGACCGGATGGAAGGTAAAAAAATCATTCTTTTCGACGGAGTCTGCAACCTCTGCAACGGAGCAGTTCTGTGGATCATCCGGCGGGATTCCAGGGATATCTTCCGTTTTGCCTCCCTCCAAAGCAAGGCAGGCAGGGAGCTCACCCGGGCTAGACATATCGATACCGGTCAGGTAGACTCCATTATTCTGATCGACCCCGGAGTGGCTTACTACATTAAATCAGATGCGGCCCTGGAAATCGCCCGGGAATTAAAAGGGTATGGCATGCTTCCCTTGCTTTTTGGCTGGATCCCGAAAAGCATACGAGATGCGATTTACGACCTGGTAGCCCGCAACCGCTATCGCATGTTTGGGAAAAAACAGGAATGCATGGTGCCTACCCCGGAGCTCAAGGCCAGATTTCTCGAAGGATCCTGACAACCTGGGCAGGTTATCAGTTCACCCTTTGGAATTTCGGGGGAAGCACACAGAAAATCGGCCATTTTTGGATTCTGGAGAAAAGCCACCTTCCCAATCCTTCCAAAGTATAACCTCTTACTCTTTATCCTTGTGGCGCACTTCGTCCAGGTGGTCATCCCAGTTTCGTACGTGAGGCTTGCCAAGTTTTCCTACTGACTTTGCCACCAGCATGGAAACTGTTGCATCTCCGGTTACATTTACGACCGTTCGCAGCATGTCCAGCGGCCTGTCCACAGCAAAAATAAGGGCGAGACCAATGGCCAGTTTGTCAGAAGGGAACCCGATGGATTCCAGCACGATTACCAGCATGACCATTCCAGCGCCTGGAACCGCGGCAGAACCAATGGAAGCCAGCAGGGCCGTCAGAATGATCGTCAACTGTCCTGCAAGGGACAGTTCGAAACCAAGCGCCTGGGAAATAAAAACCGCTGCAACACCCTGATAAAGGCTCGTCCCGTCCATATTGATCGTGGCGCCAACAGGCAGGACAAAACTGGAAACTTCTTTATCCACTCCGATATGTTCTTCCACCCGTTCCATCGTCACCGGGAGGGTGGCTGCACTGGAACTCGTGGAGAATGCCAAAAGTTGTGCAGGGCTGATGCGGCTCAGGAAGGTGAAGGGATTGTATCCTGTAAAAACAGACACCACCACACAGTAAAATACGATCATAATAGCAAGGCCCAAAACCACTACTCCGCTGTATTTCAGCAGGGCCAGCAATAAATCAGGATCCCCGGAAGAGACCACGACGTTTGCGAGCAGGGCAAAGACGGCCACAGGAGCGGTCAGCATGATCAGGTCTACCATTTTAAGGACCACGTCGTTGAGGGAGTCAAAAAATTCCTTGAGCGGCCGTGCAGCCTTCTCCCCTATCAGCAACATGGATATCCCAAGAAAGATGGTGAAGAAAATAACCTGGAGCATCAGCCCGTTGTCACTCACCGCCCTAAAGGCGTTATCCGGAACCATATCGACCAGGAACTGCAGCGGCCCACTGTCCTTCTGACGGCTGGCCTCTTCCAGTTTAGAAGTCACCCCGGCGTCGGAGGCGTAGGTTTCCGTGAGCTGGGCGATGGTCTCATCGGATATCCCATCCCCGGGTTTGAGCAGGTTCACCAGTACCAGCCCGATACTGATGGCAACTACCGTGGTAACGATATAAGTGGCAATGGTACGCAGGCCAATATTCTTAAACTTGCTGATGTCCTGCAAGTCGGAAATCCCTTTGACAAGGGAGGCCAGGATCAGGGGAATGGCGATTAGTTTGAGCAGCTTGACAAAGATGGTCCCAAACGGGTTGATCCAATCCTGAACAAAACCGGCTCCCCATTCGGGATAGGTCATTGCAAATCCGAAAAGGATACCGAGCAGCATCCCGATCAGGATTTGCCAGTGCAGTTCGAGTTTCCTCATAAGCGGGTATGAATTTAAGGTCGGAAGATACTATTTTTAATAGGAACCCTTAAATTCCCTCCTTACATTTTGGACAGGCGGGACAGCAATTTGAAGTCGGCCAGAACCAGGGCAGCCATGGCTTCTACTATGGGTACGGCCCTTGGCACCACGCAGGGATCGTGCCTTCCTTTCCCCTGAAGCTGCACCACCTTTCCTTCCCGGTCAATGGTTTCGTACTCCTGCAGCAAGGTGGCGACTGGCTTGAAGGCAACCTTGAAGTAAATGTCCATCCCATTGCTGATTCCTCCCTGAATTCCCCCGGAAAAGTTGCTTCGCGTACTGCCATCCGGGTTGAAGGCATCATTGTGATCACTTCCCCTCATTTGTACACCTTCAAAGCCGCTGCCGTACTCAAACCCCTTGACTGCGTTTATGGACAGCATGGCCTGTCCAAGGCGGGCATGGAGTTTGTCAAATACCGGTTCGCCAAGACCGACGGGTACATTCCTCAGGACACAGGAGACCACGCCACCCACGGTATCCCCTTCCTTTCGCACCTGTTTAATATATGCCTCCATTTCAGCCGCCATGTCTGGATCCGGGCAGCGGACAGGATTTGATTCTGCGCTAGAAAGATCAAGGTCGCTGTAGGGTTTTTGGAGTTTAAGGGAACCTACCTGAGAAACATAGGCGTTTATTTCCACGTTCCCCAGAAGCTGTTTGGCGATGGCACCGGCGACCACACGACTCACGGTCTCCCGGGCAGAACTGCGTCCCCCTCCCCTGTAGTCCCGAAAACCGTATTTCTGATCGTAGACATAATCGGCGTGGGAAGGCCTGTAAGTCTCTTTGATGTGGGTGTAGTCCCGTGACTTCTGATTGGTATTGGGTATCAGAAACCCGATGGGAGTACCTGTAGTCTTTCCCTCAAAAATTCCGGAATAGAATTGAACCTGGTCTGCTTCTTTTCGCTGGGTAACAATCGCTGACTGACCGGGTCTTCGCCGGTCGAGGTCTCGCTGAATTGCCTGGAGGTCCACTTCAAGACCTGCCGGACAGCCTTCCAGGATACCGCCGAGAGCTTCCCCGTGGGATTCTCCGAAAGTGGTTAGTTTCAGTACGGTTCCAAAAGAATTTCCCGCCATAGGTAACGAGTGCTATTCAAACTGTTAATTCAAAGGTAGCCTTAAAGTCCATGCCGGCCAAGACCGGTGTAATAATATTGATTTAACATTCCGGAGATGTGCTTAAACTTGTATTAACCATAATGTATTCAAATCTTGATGTTCTGTAACCCAGGGATTATACCCACCGTTCTATTTTTGCCCACAGGTAGCAGCAGCATTGAAAAAAAGGCAGATTGAAATAGCGGTGATTTCCGATGTGCATCTGGGGACCTACCAGTGCCATGCGGAAGAATTACTGGCTTACCTGAGCAGTATCAGGCCTAAAAAACTGATCCTGAACGGGGATATTGTGGACCGCGGCCGAACCAGTGCCTCATACTTCCCAAAGGCCCATTACAAGGTACTTAAAAAGATATTCGGCATGGCTGCCAATGGCACGCAGGTCTATTACCTCTGCGGAAGCCAGGAAGCTGCTATGCGCAGGTTCAGGGGCTACAACCTGGGGGATCTTCACGTTCGAAACAGGCTTTTACTGGAACTCGACGGAAAGAGGGCCTGGTTCTTTCACGGGGATATAGTTGGCAAGTTCCCCGGGATGTGCAAATGGCTTACAAAGTTCGGAGGTCCCGGGTACGGGCTCCTTCTGGGCATCAACTGGGGGATGAACTGGGCTCGCTTAAAACTCAGCACGCCAACCACTTCAGCAGGAAGGAAATTACGCAGGCATCCTGAGAAATCATCCGGGGTTATCCAGCGGTTTGAAAAAACAGTTTCGGACCTCGCCATTCGCAATGGAATTGAGTACGTCGTTTGTGGTCACCTTCACAAGGCTCAGAAAAAATGGGTGGAAACCCCTTTGGGAAAAACACTCTACCTGAATTCCGGAGACTGGGTGGAAAACCTGACGGCCCTGGAATACAATTTCAAACGCTGGAAACTCTACCGGTACGACGAAGACAAACTTTCTCCATTTTTTGCCGATGAAGCGCTGAAGGAAATGGATATGAACGATCTGATCTCCTCCATTGTATCCAAAAAAGAGATCCGGGAGGCACAAGACAGGGCAACCCCCTCA
>CBDUBB010000110.1:0-7566 GCA_965365265.1 uncultured Flavobacteriaceae bacterium | reverse complement strand
CACCGGGTGGTCACGGCTTACACGGACCTGACCGGGACCCCTGAACTACCCCCATTATGGGCGTTGGGTTTCCACCAGTCCAAGTGGAGTTACTACCCCGAAAAACGGGTAAAGGAAATCACGGGTATGTTTCGCAAACTCAGGATTCCCTGCGATGCCATTTACCTGGACATAGATTATATGGATGGGTTTCGCTGTTTCACCTGGGACAAAAAGCATTTCCCCGACCCGAAGCGGATGATATCAGAGCTGGAGGAGGATGGTTTTAAAACCGTGGTAATGATTGACCCGGGTATCAAGGTAGACCGGGATTACTGGGTTTACAGGGAGGCCCTGGAAAAGGACTATTTCTGCAAACGGGCCGACGGCCCCATAATGCAGGGCAAGGTATGGCCGGGCCCCTGCAGCTTTCCCGATTTTACAAAACCGGAGGTGCGCAGCTGGTGGGCTGAACTCTACAAGGGACTTATACAGGACTCAGGCGTGCACGCCGTCTGGAATGACATGAATGAACCGGCTGTGATGGAGGTGCCGAGCAAAACAGCTCCCCTGGATACCCGCCATGACTATGACGGACATCCCTGCAGCCACCGGAAGGCACATAACATCTACGGCATGCAGATGGTCCGTGCCACCTACGAGGGCGTTAAGAAATACGTATTCCCCAAAAGGCCATTCGTAATTACCAGGGCGGCCTATGCGGGTACCCAGCGTTATTCGAGTACCTGGACGGGGGACAATGTGGCCACCTGGGAGCACCTCTGGATCGCCAATGTGCAGGTACAGCGGCTTTGCATGAGCGGCATGTCCTTTACGGGCTCGGACATTGGGGGTTTTGCAGAGCAGCCGAACGGGGAGCTCTTTGCCCGCTGGGTTCAGCTGGGTATCTTCCATCCGTTTTGCCGGGTGCATTCCAGTGGGGATCACGGCGACCAGGAACCCTGGTCCTTTGATGAGGAAGTGACCGGAATTGTGCGCAAATTCATCGAATTGCGCTACCAGTTGCTGCCCTACCTGTACACCATGTTCTGGAAATATGTGAAGGAGGGGGTCCCCATGTTGAAATCCCTGGTGTATTACGACCAGGCCGATCATCAAACCCATTTCCGCACGGATGAGTTCATCTTCGGGGAACAGATTCTGGTATGCCCTGTACAGGAGCCCAATGCCCAGGGACGTCGCATGTATATTCCCCGTGGAAAATGGCATAATTACTGGACCGGCGAGGTCGTGGAGGGAGGCATGGAAAAATGGGTTGTGGCGGATATTGACAAAATTCCGATCTTCATAAAGTCGGGAGCTATCATACCCAAGTACCCCGTACAGCAGTATGTGGGGGAGAAGGAAATAAAACAGCTCGTCCTGAATGTGTATTACCTGGAGGGAACCGAACAGTCTACCGTATACGAGGACGCCCATGACGGTTACGACTACAAGAAAGGGGAATACAGCCTGCGGAATTTTAAGCTGACCGGAAAGAAAAAGGAACTCATTATCCAACAATTCAAGGACGGCACCTATACGACCCCCTATGAGACCCTTCGGGTGAATTTTATCGGATTGCCCTTCCGGATTACACGGGTTCAGGTGGACAATGAACGCGTGGCCCTGAAAGAGGTCCGGCTGAACGGGGACAATACCATTGAGGTCCATAAAAACTTTACATCCCTGGTAATCAGTGGTTAGAAGGAATTTTGTATTTTTCCTTCAGAACTATTAGTACAATCGTGAAAAAGACAATCCTCTTCCTGCTGGTTTTTATAGGGATGACTGCCTGTAAGACCAATCCCTTTACCGGGAAAAGCACCCTTAACTTTTACGCGGATAACAGCAGCCTGTTTCCCACGGCTTTCGCTGAGTACGATAAATTCCTCAAGTCAAATAAGGTGGTGACGGGAACCTCGGAAGCAGCCATGATCACCCGGGTGGGCCAGCGGATTTCCAAAGCCGCGGAGCGCTGGTTAACTGCCAACGGGTATCCGGGCTACCTGAAGGACTACCGGTGGGAATACAACCTGGTAAATGACAAGACAGTCAATGCCTGGTGCATGCCGGGGGGGAAAATAGTCTTCTACACGGGAATCCTGCCCATTTGCCAGGATGAGACCGGGGTGGCTGTGGTCATGGGGCACGAGGTGGCCCATGCCCTGGCAGACCATGGGGCCCAGCGCATGAGTGCCCAAACCCTTCAGGCACTTGGAATGGTAGCCGGGAATGTCGCGATACAGGACCCCGAAGACCGCTTGTTGTTTAATGCGGCCTACGGTGTGGGGAGTCAGGTAGGAGGCATGCTTCCCTTTAGCAGGAGCCACGAGGCGGAGGCCGACCGGATCGGCCTGCAGATCATGGCCATTGCGGGCTATGACCCTGCCGAGGCCCCCGAACTCTGGAAGCGGATGAAGGCGAACAGCAAAGGCGCGCCACCGGAGATCCTTAGCACCCACCCGTCTAATGACAGCCGGATCGCCAACCTGACCCAGTGGGTACCCGGGGCGGTAGCCGAAGCCCGTAAATTTGGGGTGACCTCTTTCCAGTAACCTACCCGTCCTTAAGAATTATTGTATCTTCCGGCTGACCATGTCAAGAAGAGCACCTTATGTCCAAGACAGTACTGCCCAAGGGAAGTAAAAAGCTGCTGAATGCCTGGGCATTTTACGATTGGGCCAATTCGGTATACAGCCTTGTGATTGCCTCGGCCATTTTCCCCATTTTCTACGGGGGTCTTTTTCGAATGGCCGGTGTGGAAAAAGTAATGGTCTTCGGGGGAGAAATCGCCCGGGCTCCGCTTATAAGCTACGTTTCCTCTGCTGCCTTTGTTTTTATTGCCCTCATCACCCCCCTGCTTTCCGGGGTTGCGGATTACCTGGGAAACAAGAAGATGTTCATGCGCTTTTTTTGTTACCTGGGGGGGCTGTCCTGTATCGGGCTCTACTGGTTTTCCCTTGAAAATATTTACCTGGGGCTGCTCTTCTATTTTTTGGGGCTGGTGGGTTTCTGGGTCAGTTTTGCCATCAACAACTCCTACCTTCCGGACATCGCCTTTTCCGAACAACAGGACCAGATCAGTGCCCGTGGGTTTTCAATGGGCTATATCGGAAGCGTGCTGTTGCTTTTACTGAACCTTGCAATGGTTATGAACCCGAATGCGTTCGGGATTCCCGACAGCCCGGAAATGCCATCAGAAATGCTGGCCATGCGGTATTCTTTTATCTCCGTTTGAACCTGGCCATGGTGATGATGCCTGCTGCCTTTGGCATTGAGGATGAGGCAGGAGAGGCCGCCGAACTCCTGGCGATGCGGGATTCCTTCGTTTCGGTGGGAATCCGGTGGATCCTTTTCAGCCAGTATACCTTCTACCATCTCCCGAAGGGAAACAGGCGGGAGGGCGAGCGCAGCAATATCCTTTTCAATGGATTCCGGGAATTGCAGTCCGTATGGGGACAGCTGGATCGGAATCCGGTCCTGAAAGGGTATCTGGTCGCCTTTTTTGTATACAGTATGGCGGTACAGACCGTGATGCTCATCGCCGCTTACTTTGGGGAAGAGGAAATCGCCTGGGGGTCAGATTCGGAGCGCACCACGGGCCTGATCGTAAGCATCCTGCTCATACAGCTGGTGGCCATTGCGGGGGCAACCCTGACAGCAAAGGCTTCCCGGAAGTTCGGAAATATCCCGACCCTTGTGGCGATCAACCTGCTTTGGGTGGGGATTTGCGTCTACGCTTACTATTTGATCACCCCTATGGACTTTTATATTGCCGCCGGTATCGTCGGCCTTGTCATGGGGGGGATTCAGGCGCTGTCCCGGTCCACCTATTCAAAATTTATCCCGGAGACCCGGGATACCGCTTCCTTTTTCAGTTTTTACGATGTGGCGGAGTAGATCGGCATTGTGATCGGGACCTTCCTGTATGGGTTTGTAGCCCAGTTTTCAGGTAGCATGCGCTACGCCACCATCTTCCTGGGGCTCTTCTTCCTCGGCGGGATCTTCCTGCTGCTGCGCATTCCCCGAAAGGCATAAAAAAACCCCGAAGTAGCGCATAGCATACTTCGGGGGACTGCTTCGTCTTTTGATCTTATCCTTTTTGAATGTCTCCGGACCCTGCGGTCTTGGTATCGATTTTTTCCGGATTGCCCCTGTAGTGAATATCCCCCGAGCCGGATACCCGTGCCCTGAGATATTCGGAGGCCGTTACCTTGATGTCGGCCGATCCGGAAACCGTGGCATCCACTTCCCTTGCGGAAAGGTCGTAGGCCTTGACATCGCCGGATCCCGAAACCGTTACCCTGAGTTTGTCGCTGGAACCTTTCAGGACCATATCCCCGGATCCGGAAAGCGTCACGTCAATTTCGTCACTTTCAATTTCCAGGTCCATATCGCCCGATCCGGACATGACCACTTCAAAATGGTCCGAGACCAGTTTCGTCTTTCCCTCCACATCCCCGGATCCGGAAAGTACCATGGAATTGATATCGGTAACGGGAATGGTGATAAGGATGCCCTTTCCTTTCCAGGATGAAGGCTGCAGGTTGTACCCTGACTCTGTCTTTACGATGAGCTTGCCATTTTTGACTTCGGTTTCGATGTGCTCCAGCAGGTTTTCCTCCCCACTCAGGGTAAGGGCCCCTTCCTTTCCGGAGACCAGTTCGACATCGAACCAGCCAGCCACTGAGACGGCATCATAACTTTCCAGGTTTCGTTCCTCGGTCACCATATTGCCGTTCCCTTTGATGCGCTTGCCCCATTGGGCGGACGCGGAAAGTGCGATCAATAAGCTGGCGCCAAGTAATACTAATTTTTTCATCGGTTTCAAAGTTTAGTGTTATCAGTTCTTTCTAAGGGTAATGTTTCCGTAATCGCTTTTGATGGACATGGTATTCCCGCTGCCCTGGCTGCCGTGGTACCCGCTGTAAAAGCGGCTGCTCGATTTCTCCCGGCTCACGTTGATCTCGAGATCCTCCTTGCCTTTTACCCCGGCGTAATCTGTCTGGATCTCAAAATCGAAGTGGTAACCCGCGTCGTACCCGATCTTTATCCCGGTGTAATCTGTCCCAATGGCCACATCCCCGGCGTCGGCGGCCATTTCTTCAATGCTGATGCCCCCGTAGTCCGCCTGTATGTCGACCTTGCCATGTACGGTTCCCAGCTTGACGTTGATGTAATCTCCCCTTCCGAGGACATCGTTTACGCGCCTTGCTTCAAGGCTACCGTAATCGCAGCTGTAATCCAGGTTTTCCATTTCCCCGATCACTGCATTGGTGTAATCGGCACGCAGCAAGAGGTTCCCGGTTTTTTCAATGGTAAAACCTGAATAATCTGCGCGGATCTCCCCGCTGTTCATATAGCCGATGGTGGATTTGGAGGTGTAGTCAAAGCTCAGCTGGTTGTTGCGTCCGTGAAGTTCCCCGAGGTCCAGACGTCCGTAGTCACAGCTTATCTTGGCGTGTCCGTCTACCCGGTCCAGGCTGATGTTTCCGTAGTCATTGCTAAGGTTTACACTGTTTTTGACCGGCATCTTCACGTTGTAATTGATCTGCATGTTGACGTTCTTCCCGCTCCAGTTCCAGCCGGAACCCTTGTTAAAGATCGTCTTTGCGGAGACCTGGTCGGCAGAGGCCTCAAAGTCCACGGTGATTTCCTCGAGCCGTTTGTCGACCCTGCTTTCGTTATTGCCGTTTACGGTAATGTGTACTTCGATGACAATGCGGTCTTCATTCCAGGAATTCAGCACCAGATTTCCATAGCTGTTGTTAATTTTCAGGAGCGCATCCGAATTCACGTTGAATTCCTTGCGGATGGTTTTCTCCTTGGTGTGTTTTCCCTTGAGGTCGTTGGCAATGCCGGCCGAGCTTATCCCGATGGCAATAAAGGCCAATACTAGTTTTTTAAATAACATTCGTTTCATGATTTTCGTTTTTGAATTGTTTGACTTCTTCGATCCGTTTCATTACCTCCTGTAACAGGTCGATCCGGGTCTGGAAATTCTGGATCATGGCACTGAGGATCATTTTACTGTTGCCCCCTGCAACCAGGTCCTGTTCCATGCGTACATAATCCGATTCGAGTTTTTCCAGTTGCAGCAGTGTATCTTCGATCAACGGCTGGGTCTCGGGGCTGCTCATCTCTTTAAGGACTTCCACCTGACGGGATACAAGACCGGCAAAATACATGGAGGTTTCAGACACTTCCGGGGAAATGTTTGCCACCTGGTCCTGCAGGCTTGGTTCAGACCGGAACAGGAACACGGAGGCTGCCAGGAGCAGGGCGATGGAAGCCGCGATGGACAGGTGCCGCCACCAGGGGCTGCTTCCCGTCGAATCATTCCGGCTATCGGAATGCTCCAGACGATTCAGGAAACGCTCCCGGTGCCCGCCTGGCGGTGAGGCCACGTCAAAGGAACCCTCGAGTTTCCTGAAAAGATCTTCTATAGAGTTATTCTGTTTCATGATGGGATGTCATTAATTTTTTTTTCAAACTTTTTTTCGCCCGGGAGATCATGGTTCTGCAATTCCCGTAGCTTATGTCCATGATGTCACTTATTTCCTCGTAATCATATCCTTCTATCAAGTGTAAGGTCAAAGAAACTCTGTAACTGTCTTTAAGCTGTTTCATGGTTTCCAGCACTTTTTGAGCCATTCGTTCCGTACTCCCCTGATCAACTTCAGCCCCATCGTTATCTTCGACCTTGTACAGTACACTTTCAAGAGGTACCTCCTGCAGTTTTTGCTGCTTTCGGTAATGGTAAATACTGTTGTTGATCACAATTCGCTTAAGCCAGGCCCCGAAGGTCACCTCTCCTTTGAAGGTCTCCAGCTTGGTGAAGGCACTCAGGAAGGAATCCTGCAGGATATCCTCTGCCGTGGCCGGGTCTTTTACGATCCGGAGCGCCGTATTGTACATGGCGTGGTAATACCGGTCGTAAAGCTCCATTTGGGCCTGCCTGTCGTTCTTTAAACAGGCCTGTAACAACACCTCAGTATTTTCGTTATGGCGGCTCAAAAAGTGTTCGTTTGTCTTATAGATGATCCAATTTACGGATTGTTACACTTTGGTTGAAAGAAACTTCAGGACTTGGCATGAGAATTGCCCAATAGTAGCGGAGAATCGGGGTGTAACCACCTGTTGGACGCTGATAATGAAGATAATCGCAGCAGGAAGGACCCGGTTGAAAATGAATAGTTCTGTCCAAAGGTGACAGAATGACCGAAAAATACCCTATGGCACGATCAAAATTTATAACATTTGACAAACTGTCGCTTCAGGATTTGGACCAGGATTCTGAACTCATACCCCTGCTGACCCCAGAAGACGAGCAGGAAATGAACAACGAGGAACTGCCGGAAACCCTTCCCATCCTGCCGTTGCGCAATACCGTACTTTTTCCCGGCGTGGTGATCCCCATCACAGCCGGGCGGGATAAGTCCATCCACCTAATAAAGGATGCCAACAACGGAGCCAAGGTCATCGGCGTGGTTGCCCAAAAGGACGAAACGGTTGAAAACCCTGGCATTCAGGACATCAACACCCTGGGAACCGTGGCCCGGATCCTCCGGGTCCTCAAGATGC
>CBDUBB010000109.1:0-7570 GCA_965365265.1 uncultured Flavobacteriaceae bacterium | reverse complement strand
CGTCCTCATGGGAGAGCTCGTTGCGCTCCATGATTTTGGCAGCCACATCCGCCATATTGGACACCGCGAACTTAAAAACGGATTTTCCGTCCTGATAGACGTAGTGTTTTTTCTCCTGAATGGTTTCCTCGGACGGCGGCATAAGCGATCCCCCGGCCTCGATTTTCAGGAACTGTCTCCCCGTCCCGTCGGACCGGAGGAACTCATCGATCAGTCCGTAACCCTCTTCAGAAGGTTCAAAAAGGACCGCCCCGGCCCCATCCCCAAAAATAATGCAGGTGGTACGATCTGTATAATCGATTATGGAAGACATCTTATCCGCCCCGATCAGCAATACTTTTTTGTACCGGCCCGATTCGATGTATCGGGCGGCTGTGGACATTCCGTAAAGAAAGTTGGAGCAGGCAGCCTGAAGATCATAGCCAAAGGCATTTACCGCTCCGATCTCCGAGGCCACATAAACGGCCGTGGATGCCACGGGCATGTCCGGCGTGGCTGTCCCGAGCAGCACCAAATCGATTTCCGCCGGATCGATATTGTTTTTTTTCATCAGGTCCTCAGCAGCCTTGATTGCCAAATACGAAGTCCCCTTGTCCTTGTCCTTGAGAATTCTTCGCTCCTTGATCCCGGTCCGCGTGGTAATCCACTCATCATTGGTATCAACCATGGTCTCAAGGACGGCATTGGTAAGCCGGTATTCCGGAACATATGCCCCTACAGCGGTAATCGCTGCTGTTATCCTGTTCATTTCAATGAAGGTTTTTGTAAAAGAACCCTTAGAAATTGCTTCAAAAGTCAGGAAAAATAAGGATTTTCCAGGACTTTCTGTCCAAAATCAGGGTTTTTTGAGAATAGTTGCCCATAAAAAAACTCCCACTTTTTTGAAGTGGGAGTCCCTGTGCTTTAAAGGCGGAATTACGCGCTGGTTTCCTCAGTCTTGTCAACAAGTACCTGTCCGCGGTAATACAATTTACCCTCGTGCCAGTGAGCCCTGTGGTACAGGTGCATCTCTCCGGTGGTGGGATCTTTGGCCAGCGTAGGTGCTGTTGCCTTGTAATGGGTACGACGTTTATCCCTTCTGGCCTTGGAGGTTTTTCTCTTAGGATGTGCCATGATGCTCTGTTATTTTTTGTCCGTTAATAAACTCTTTAATGCGTCCCAGCGGGGATCTGTTTCTTCTTTGCTTTCTTTGACCTCTTTTGGCTGCAATTCGGCCAGTTTTTTCAGCGCCTTGGATTTCAACGTGCCATCGGCAACTCCCGGATGAATTCGCTTGGGGGGAACGGCGAGTACCAGCATTTCATAAATATACTGGGCGATGTTGAACTGGTGCTCCCCAAAGGGCAACACCAGGATCTCGTCGTCCTCATCGTTAAAAGCCTCCCCGAATTTGATGACCAGCTCCAATTCACTGGAAATTGCCTGATTAAAGGGCTCTCCTGTCAGGTCACAGGCCAGATTCACCCAGCCTTCTGCCTTCATTTCGAGCTCCATCATCGTGCTCATCTTGTTCAGGACCGCTTCAACACGGATGTTCGTATCGTTGAATTCGTCGAACTGAAAAGAGTCAAAGAACGTTTGATCAATTTGATATTCAAAATGATGCTTCCCCTGTTTCAGACCTGAAAAAGGAATTTCGAATTCCTTATGCCTCATCACCTTATCCATACATTTAGGGCGTGCAAAGATACTTTTTTTTTGCTAAATCCCAATTATTTGGGCACTTATTTCCCCGGCCTGGCATCTGCTTTTGCACCGCGTTTCAGTTTGTGCCTTTTAAGGGGGTTCCGGCTGAGTTCTTCGTACTCCGTGCGCTTTTTGAAAATCCGGATCCCTGTGAAAACCGCTTCTTTGAAACTGTCCGGGTTTGCCTCCCCCTTTCCTGCGATATCAAAAGCCGTCCCATGGTCCGGGGAGGTGCGGACCCGGGAAAGGCCTGCCGTAAAGTTGACCCCTTTCCCGAAGGACAGGGTCTTGAACGGAATCAGTCCCTGGTCGTGGTAACAGGCCAGTACCCCGTCAAAATTGAGGTAGTTGTCAGAAGCGAAAAAAGTATCTGCCGCATAGGGCCCAAAAACCAGGTGATTGTTCTCCACCAGTTTTTGAAGGGTGGGTTTGAGCACATCCTCGTCTTCCCTTCCTATAACCCCTTCATCCCCGCTGTGGGGATTGATCCCCAACACGGCTATTTTGGGTTTGCTGATGCCAAAATCACGAACCAGCGAGCTTTCCATTGCTTTCACCTTATCCACAACGCGTTTCTCGGTAATCAGGGAAGGAGCGTCCTTAACCGGGACATGATCTGTCAGCAGCCCCACCTTGAGGGTTTCTGTCACCATGAACATCAGGCTTTCACCCCCGAGTTCACGGGCGAGGTAATCCGTATGTCCGGGGAATTTGAACTCCTCGCTCTGCACGGTCTTCTTGTTGATAGGCGCAGTTACCAGGATGTCCACAGTTCCCTTTTTCAGAGCCGCAACGGCAGCCTTCAGGGACTGAATGGCATAGCTTCCTCCTTCCCTGGTTGGCTTTCCGAATTCAATATCCGGAGAATCCTTCCATACGTTCACGACATTGATCTTGCCCTCCAGGGCCTGGGCGGCATCCGGAATCCCGTGAAATTTAAGATCCAGGTCGAACTGGTTCTTTAGGAACGTGACTGTTTTGTTGGAGGCAAAAATAACCGGGGTGCAAAAGTCAAGCATCCGGGGGTCCTCAAAGGTCTTCAGGGCCACTTCCCCGCCTATTCCATTCAGGTCGCCGATTGAAATTCCCACTTTTATATTCTCCTCCTTATCCTGCATGAAGTTGTACCTTTGTTTGCGAACTGAAAGTCCAAAATTACTTAATTTCCACGTACTATGTTTACCGGAATCATCGAAACCATGGGGAAAGTATCGCGCCTTGAAAAAGACCGCGGAAACCTGCATATAACCATTCAATCTGACATTGCCCGGGAGTTAAAGGTAGATCAGAGCCTGGCCCACAATGGCGTCTGCCTTACGGTGGTGGATGTGACGGGAGACCAGTACACGGTCACGGCAATAGATGAGACCCTTCAGAGGAGCAACCTCGGCACCCTTGAGGTGGGCAGCCTGGTGAATTTGGAACGGGCCATGGTCCTCGGGGCCCGTCTGGATGGCCACCTTGTGCAGGGTCATGTGGACCAGATGGGGCGGTGTACCCGCGTGGAGGAGGCCGACGGCAGCTGGGTCTTCCACTTCGAATACGAGGCCGGGCCTGGCAGGGTAACCATCGAAAAGGGTTCCATCACAGTGGATGGGGTCAGCCTGACCGTTGTGGATTCCGGGCCCGGCACGTTCAGCGTTGCCATCATACCGTACACGTACGAATATACCCGATTTGGACACTATCAGGCCGGGAGCCCTGTAAACCTCGAATTCGACATGATAGGAAAGTACGTAGGCCGCCTGCTGAAGGGCTACGTTTCCTAGACCTTGATGAAGATCTTTCTCCGGTACATCCACCACCCCAGCAGGAGGTAGAACCCAACTACGGAAAGGCCGTAGAGGAGGGAAGAAAATTCCAGCGGCAGTCCCTCATGTACATAAATGGTATTGAAAAGCCACCCATGCAGGCTTTGCCCTTCCCCTACCTGTATGAGGTAGAACAACTTGGAGATAAAACTCGAGAGGAAATACACCGTAATCGCATTGGCCCCGGCGTATTTGAATATGCTGCCGAAGCGAATACCCCTGACATCAGTTAGGTAATAGATCAGGGCCAGCACCAGGTTGGCCCAACCGGCGGTTACCAGCACAAAGCTGCTGGACCATAGGGCCTTGTTGATGGGGAAGGCAAGGTCCCAGATATGGCCGAGGGCCAGCAGGGCCACCCCCATAAGGATCATCTTACGGACCTTTTGCCCCCGCTCGGAGATCAGCAGCAGCCCTGTGAAAATTCCCAAAAGGGAGGTCACTATGGATGGGAACGTGCTGAGCAAGCCTTCCGGGTCATAATCCTCCTTGTACATATGGGTGCCGAAGACCTGAAGGTCAATATAGTTCGCCCAGTTGTTCGGGGCCCTTTCAAACGTGGGTGCCTGCCCATTGAGGGGAATAAAGCCCATCCAGACCCAGTACCCAAGCAGGATGACTATGGCAATGCCCAGAAGGGTCTTCCAGTTCGTATTCAAAAACAGGATGGCAGCGGCAAAAAACACGACCCCGATGCGCTGCAAAACCCCTGGGAAACGAATTCCCCCAAAGGGTTCAATAAACGGAAAGGTAAGGGTAAAGGCTCCCAGGAAAAGCCCGAGGCCGATCAGCTTCAGGCTACGGATGCTGATCTTGCGGTATACGGCGGGGCTGGGTTGTTTGCTTTGGTAGGCAAAAACTATGGAAGTTCCCACGATAAACAAGAAAAATGGGAACACCAGATCTGTGGGGGTATATCCGTGCCACTGTGCATGCAACAGGGGAGGGTAAACCGAAGACCAGGTTCCCGGGGTGTTCACCAGGATCATCAGGGCTATGGTCAATCCCCTGAAAATATCTACGGAAATAACGCGCTGTTTCATAGTATATCACCTTTGATTTGATTCCAGATTCGGCTGAGATACCAGCCTGAAAGCACTACTGCCAGCGTCAGGACCGAGGCAAGGCCGTAATTGCCGTAAATCCAGTTGCCGGTGGCGAACATGGCGCTGTAAACGAGCAGGCAGCCCAGTACCATGGCGAGAATGCCCGAGGGCACTGTCCATTTCTTTCCCTCATCCACGGGCTCTCCGTCTGACCTGGCCTGTTCTACCACCCCCCTCCATCCGGGACCTCCAGGTTGTATCTTCCGGTAAAATCGCCTCAGCGTTTCGGGTCGCTCGGAAGGGGTTAGGAACGTAACGGCCACCCAGATCACCGTGGTAACCAGCACCACCAGGGGGAATCTGGACCAGGCCGGCAGGATGGGCTCCAATATAACCCCCGTACTGTTTTCCCCTCCAAACAGGAACACCCCCAGGTCCGTAAAGTTCAGGAGGATTGAAATGACTCCCGAGGCGAACATGGCCGAAATCTCACTCCAGGCATTGATGCGCCACCAGAACCAGCGAAGGATGAAAATAAGGCCCGTCCCTGCCCCGAACATCAGGATTATATCAAAGAGCTGCAGCGCATTGGTAAGGTATAGTGCCAGGACTGCGCTGCAAACCATAAGGACTACGGTGGTAATCCTCCCCACACCCACCAGCTCCTTTTCTGAAGCGCCCGGGTTGATCTGTTGTTTGTAAAAATCATTCACCACATAGGACGACCCCCAGTTCAGGTGGGTGGAAATCGTCGACATATAGGCCGCTCCCAGGGAGGCCAGCACAATGCCCATCAGACCCGGCGGCAATTTGGTCAGCATGGCAGAATACGCCAGATCGTTTCCGAGTTTGCTTTCTTCCACGTTGGGGAAGGCCTCGTGTATACTTGCCACATCAGGGAAAACCACCAGGGAAGCAAGTGCCACCAGGATCCACGGCCACGGGCGAAGGGCGTAATGCATGATGTTGAAAAAGAAGGTCGCTCCGATGGCGTGATTTTCATTTTTCGCGGCCAGCATCCGCTGGGCGATATACCCGCCTCCTCCGGGTTCTGCGCCTGGGTACCAGGCGCTCCACCATTGGACAGCCAAAGGGATGATAAGGATCCCGACCAGGGCTTCGGTATCGGAGAAATCGGGCAGCAGAGACAGCTTTCCACTTACGTTTTCATGGGTCAAAAGGGAGGAAACCCCGCCCACTTCAGGCAGGTTGACCAGGTAAACTGCGGCGCCTACCGCACCGGCAATAGCGACGAAAAAAAGGAGGAAATCCGTATAGACCACGCCCCTGAAGCCACCTGCTGCACTAAAAATAACGGTAATTACTCCTCCAATCAGCACCGTTTCCACGGGGGTGAGCCCCAGCATTACCTGCCCGATCTTGATCGCAGCCAGGGTTACCGCGGACATCGCCATGATATTGAACAGGATCCCCAGGTAAACCGCCCGGAACCCCCTGAGGAAATGGGCCGGTTTCCCTCCATAACGGAGGTCGTAGAATTCCATATCCGTGTTTACCCCGGACCGTCTCCAGAGTTTTGCATACACAAAAACCGTCAGCAGGCCGGTAAGCAGGAACGCCCACCAGACCCAGTTTCCGGAGACTCCGTTGGAGCGGACGATATCGGTGACAAGGTTGGGGGTATCCGTTGAAAAGGTGGTTGCCACCATTGAAAAACCAAGCAGCCACCAGGGCATGGACCTCCCCGAAAGGAAATACTCCGAAGTGTTTTTGCCGGACTTGCGGGAAACTGCGATCCCTATGAACAAAACAAGGGTGAAAAACCCTGCGATCAGGGCATAATCCAACGTGGTTAGTTGCATAGTCTGGCGTCTGTTAGCGCCTAAAGATATATTATTTTGGAATACCTTTGAGTCCCTACCGACACGCGCATGATCTCGCCCTCGCCTATCCCCGAACTTTCCATGGCCTCCTATTTGCTGGCGCTGACGGCAGCTCTGATCCTCGGAATTTCAAAGTCGGGGCTTAAAGGGATCGGGGTGTTTACGGTAACCCTGATGGCCCTTGCCTTTGGCGCCAGACAATCCACAGGACAGCTGATCCCGCTGCTCATGTGCGGGGATCTTTTTGCGGTCCTGTATTACAACCGCCATGCCCGCTGGGATTATCTCAGGCGCTTCCTTCCCTGGATGCTCCTGGGGATCCTGTTAGGGGCCTGGGTGGGAAAAGACCTTCCGGAACAGGTGTTTAAATGGACCATGGCAGGGATAATCCTGGGCAGTGTGCTGCTGATGTACTGGTGGGACCTTCGCAAGTCCAAACACGTCCCCACGCATACAGCCTTCGCCGGGTCCATGGGAATCCTTGCCGGGGTCACCACGATGATCGGCAATCTGGCAGGGCCTTTTTCAAACCTCTATTTCCTCGCCATGCGACTGCCGAAGAACCAGTTCATAGGAACCGCCGCCTGGCTCTTTCTGATAACCAACTGGGTAAAGCTACCCCTGCACATCTTCCTGTGGAAAACTATTGACAGGGAGGTCCTGCTCACGGACCTTTGGCTGCTTCCCGGGCTGGTGCTGGGACTCTTCCTGGGTGTTCGCCTTGTAAAACGGATCCGGGAAGGGTTCTACAGAAAGATGATCCTCCTGCTTACCGCTTTTGGGGCAATCCTGCTGCTGCTCCGATAAGGCGTCAGTGGGGGAGTTTATCCTTTACCAATCCGTAAACCCAGGTTCCTGCAACAGCCCCCAATATTACAATAAGGACAGGCAGCTATCCGGCACCGGTGAGGGTAAACATGGGTCCGGGACAGGCGCCTGCAAGGCCCCAGCCCAGGCCAAAGATAAACCCGCCAATAATGTAGCGCGAAATACTCTTATCCTGGGGGGCAAATTCGATGGGTCCCCCATAGAAGGATTTCACCCGAAAGCGCTTGATGACCGCCACGATGATTACGCCCAGGACGACAGCAGTGCCGATGATCCCGTACATGTGGAAGGCGTCAAACTTGAACATTTCATAAATCCGGAACCAGCTCGAGGCCTCGGATTTAAACATGGTAAT
>CBDUBB010000108.1:0-7575 GCA_965365265.1 uncultured Flavobacteriaceae bacterium | reverse complement strand
TTATCACCAAAAAACAACAAATCAGCTGGGCGTGGGTAGTAAAAATCATTGGCAAGGCCCTCGTATAGCATGTTGAAGCCACTATTCCATTGCTCTTCCGTCCGGAGCGCTTTAACCAGGGTCTGCTGCAGGGGGAAGTCCATGGCAGACTTCAGATAGGACTGATAGGCATCCCGGTTATGTGCGCCGTGCTGCCAGTAACCCACCAGAAGGGGGTTGTAACTCCATTCTTCTCCCACGATACTGAAATTCGGATATTCCTCCATGATGGCCCTTGCCCAACGGGCCATAAATTCTTTATCCGGGTAGGGATAGGTGTCCTGACGTATCCCCCCCAGTTGCAGGGTTTCCACCCACCAGATGCTGTTTTGGATCAAATAGGTTGCCAGAAAGGGGTTGTCCTGGTTCAAATCCGGCATGGAAGGCACGAACCAGCCCCGGTTCATGAGTTCCCGGTCTGCCCTGGAAGCATAGGGGTCCTGATTCACCGTCCTGCGATGATTGGTCACCGTAAAGGGCTTTCCTTCCAGATAGTCCTTTTGATAGTGGATCCAGTCGGGGAAGGGCAGGTCTGCCATCCACCAGTGGGAAAGGCCACAGTGGTTCACAACCTGGTCCATAATGAGCTTAACCCCCTTTGAGCGCGCTTCGCGGCTTAGTTCCCTGTACTCCTCCAGGGTACCGAAGCGCGGGTCAACCTCATAAAAATCCGTGATGGCATAGCCGTGGTACGAAGTGCGCGGCATATCATTGGTCAGCAAAGGACTCGGCCAGATAGCCGTAAATCCCATCCCGGCAATGTAGTCCAGGTGGTCAATCATCCCCCGGATATCCCCCCCATGCCGGGCATAGTCATCAGTTCGGTCCACCCCCTGTTCTTTCATGCCTGGAATGATGTCATTCCCGGGGTTGCCGTTGGCAAACCGGTCAGGGGTGATCAGATACATGACGTCCGTAGCATCAAACCCCCTGAAGGCGTCAGCCTCCTTTTCACGACGTTTCAATTCGTATTCCAACGTAATCCCGGGATGTCCCGGGCGCCTCAGGGTTACAGGAACCATTCCCGGCTGCACCTGTTGGCTGAAGGATAGATCGATAAAAAGGTAATTTGGACTTGCCCCGGGATGCCAACTCTGCACCGAAAGGCCCTCATAATGAACTTCCGGGCTGTATTGGGCAAGTGCTTCCCCATAGAGCATGAGCTGAAGGGTTGAATCCCGCATCCCCACCCACCAATTCGGGGGTTCCACCCGAATTTCAGGTTCCTGACCCTTTACGCCATGTATGCCAGCCATATGCAAAATTCCAATTAAATACAGGAACAACAGAGGTCGGGATCCGCAAAGACACCAGGTCTTATCCCTGTACATGAACCTCCTTGTTTGGCGGCAGCACCACCCTTTGGCCGTTTACGCGTATGGACATTTCTTCCTGTGCATCCAGATGGAAGCTGCAACCATCCCCGGAAACCGTAATCTTTAGGATGCGATGGCGAAAATTGATCTTAAAGGAATAGGATTTCCATTGTTTCGGGATGCGCGGAAAGAAATTCAGTTTGTCATCGATTACCCGCATTCCACCAAACCCTTCAACGATACTCATCCAGGTGCCTGCCATGGAAGTGATATGAAGACCCTCCTCCACTTCTCTGTTGTAATCATCCAGGTCCAGCCTTGAGGTTCTCAGATACAGCTCATATGCCTTCTCCATACGGTTGAGTTTGGCTGCCTGTATACTGTGCACGCAAGGGGAAAGGGAGGATTCATGTACGGTAAAGGGCTCGTAAAAATCATAATGCCGCTCAAGTTCCTCCAGGGAAAAGTGGTCTTCGAAAAAGTAGAATCCCTGCAGGGTATCGGCCTGTTTGATATAAGGGGAACGAAGGATGCGGTCCCAGCTCCATTTCTGGTTCAGCGGTCGTTCAGCCCGGTCCAGCTCTTGAACCGGAATGAGCTGCTTGTCGAGGAATCCGTCCTGCTGCAGGTACACCTGGTGTTCCTCTGAATAGGGCAGGTACATGGAACCGGCCACCTTCTGCCATGCATCAGTTTCGACCTTTGTAAGCCCGGTGTGTCCGATGATGCGTTTGTAATCGTCCGGATAGCCTTCTGAAACCTTTTTGAGCTGCTCCAGGCAGAACTGAAGGCACCAGCGGGCCGCGTAATTCGTGTACCAGTTATTGTTTACGTTGTTTTCGTATTCGTTCGGCCCGGTCACCCCCAGGATGACGTATTTCTTTTTCTGCTGGGAAAAGGTAGCCCTCTGGTGCCAGAACCTGGCAATCCCGATCAGGACTTCCAGGCCCATTTCCGGGATATAGGTATAGTCTCCGGTAAATCGGTAGTAGTTGAAAATGGCGAAGGCAATGGCACTGTTCCGGTGGATTTCTTCGAAAGTTATTTCCCACTCGTTGTGGCATTCTTCCCCATTCATCGTTACCATTGGGTACAGGGCGGCGCCGTTCTTAAAGCCGAGCTTCCCGGCATTTTCAATGGCCTTGTCCAGGTGATTGTAACGGTATTTCAAAAGGTTCCTGGCTACGCGCTGGTCCTTGGTTGCCATGTAAAAGGGGATGCAGTAGGCTTCTGTATCCCAGTAGGTACTCCCCCCGTATTTCTCGCCGGTGAATCCTTTTGGACCGATATTCAGGCGTGAATCCCTGCCCGTGTAGGTCTGGTTGAGTTGCAGGATGTTGAAGCGAATCCCCTGCTGGGCCTTCACGTCCCCTTCAATGGTGATATCACTCATCTCCCAGATGTCCTCCCAGGCCTTTCGCTGTTCTTCCTTAAGGGCATCAAACCCTTTCTCCAGGGCCACATCCAAAACGTTCCCGGAAGCCTCCACCAGTTGTTCCGCCGGATGGTTCAGGTCCACTGTGTACCCCCCATACTTATACACTACCAGCGGTTCCCCGGCGGGGACCTCAACCTTATAGTGGTGTTCCACGAGGGTAGCTTCCTCACGGACCTCGGGTTCAAGGCTCACTTCGGCACCCCCGAGGGTGAGCTTTGAGTCCATAAACGTGCAGGTATGGAAATGGGTCTTCAGGGTGTGGGCCTCTATGAATGCACGACTACCCTGCGATTGTACGCTTGTGGTTTCCCAGAACTGGTCATCCCAGTTGGAATCCTCGTTGGTGATCCCGCTGTCCAGATACGGGCTTACTTCCACTGTTGCGCCCTCCCCCAACAGGGTCAGGCTGTAGCGGATGACCCCGAGTTCATCCAAAGTCATGCTCAGGAACCGGATGGCTGAAACCTGGACGCGGATCCCATTCTGCAGGACAGCTTCAAAGGAACGCCGGTACCAGCCCTCTTTCATATTGTATTCGCGCCGGAACCCTGAAACCTCCCGGCAACGATTCAGGTCCAGCATTTCCCCGTTGATGGCAATCCGTATCCCGATCCAGTTCGGGGCATTGATGACCTTGGCAAAATATTCGGGATAGCCGTTTTTCCACCATCCGACCCTGGTTTTGTCCGGGTAATACACCCCTCCGATATAACTTCCCTGGAAAGTCGAACCGCTGTAATCTTCTTCAAAATTCGCCCGCTGGCCCATTGCTCCGTTCCCCAGGCTAAAAAGGCTTTCTGAGGATTTTACCCTGGAATCTTCGTAGCCTTCCTCAATGATGGACCACGAATCGGGTTTTATGTAATCCTGATTCATATTCTTTAATTAAGAGGTTTTGTCTTTAGTTTTAAAAGTTCATCCAGGTAGTCCGGTTCGATCTGGGTGAAGTCCCCGAAGACACGGTCCGCTTCGAAAAGCACTTTCGCATCCCCGATCCCGATGCTGTACATACCCGCGGTATTGGCCGCTTCAATCCCCGCCAGGGCATCTTCCAGAACCACGCAATGAGATGGTGATATCCCCAGCCTTTTGGCAGCGATTAAAAATACCTCGGGGTCCGGTTTGGCCTTGGCTACTTCGGTCCCGTCCACTATGGTTTTGAAATAGGAGGTCAGTTCCACCTTTTCAAGAATAGCCCTTGCGTTCTTGCTCGCAGAACCTAAAGCCATAGGGATGTTCCTTTCACGCAGGTAATCCAGGACCCTGGGAACATCCGGAAGAATTTCGGATGAGTCCATTTGGCTTATGTACTGGAGGTAATCTTCATTTTTTTCCTGCAACCAGGCGTCAAATTGCGCCTCGGGAACCTCCATATCTCCGAGTTCAAGCAGGATCTCGAGGCAGCGTCTGCGGCTTACCCCTTTGAATCGTTCGTTGTCTTCTTCCGTAAATGGGATGCCCAGCTGATCTGCCAGATGCTTCCAGGCGAGGTAATGGTACTTGGCGGTATCTACGATGACCCCGTCCAGATCAAAAATGAAGCCCTTCATTATAAAGTCAGGTTTTGGTTGGCATTCGGCCACCGAACCGGTGAGATCCCGGTCCCCAAATATAGAAAGGAATTGGATTTTTAAAAGATATGACAGAAATACACATCAGTGTAGTCCGTCCAACTTATCTCCACAGGCCTATCCGTGAAAATCGTTTATTGAGTTGATTCCCGCTGAACAAGGCTGGCCCGGATCACCTCTGTCCTGTAACTCCCTGGGTCGGTTTCGTCGTATTCGTTTTCCACCTTGTCGATCAGCATCCTGGCCGCCACCTCCCCCATTTGTTCCCCGTGTTGTGCGACTGAAGTCAGGGTAGGCATGGAATACTTGGAGAGAATACCGTCCGTAAAACCAATAAAAGAGACATCCTGGGGAATTCGAAGCCCCATTTTGCCTGCCAGACGCATCCCGCGTATGGCAAATACCTCATTGACGCTCAGCACGGCATCAAAACGCCTTGTTTCAAAAAAAGGCAGGCTGAGATCTTCCTCCTCAAACTGAAAGGGAAGGCGAAGCACCAGGTTTTCATCATAGGGGATGCCGTTCTGCTCAAGGGCAAGCCTGTAGCCCCTCTCCCTCTTTTCACTGACATTCAGGTAACTCTCAGTAGTAAACAATGCTATGCGCTTTTTACCACTCTTTACGAGGAAATCGACCGCTTCCATGGCAGCCTGCTCATCGTTGATCACCACCTTGTCGCAAACGACCTCCGCCGTTACCCGGTCAAAAAGGACCAGGGGAATCCCCTGTTCGGTAACCTGCCGGAGGTGATTAAAATCGTTTTTATCCTGGGTTTCCGCTGAAAGTGCCATTATAAAACCGTCTATGCTCCCATTGGCAAGCATTTCCATATTGATCACCTCCTTGTCAAAGGATTCATCAGATACACAAACAATCACATTGTATCCCCGCTCATTGGCATATTTCTCTATTCCGCGAAACACCGTAGTAAAGAAATGGTGGACGATGTCCGGGATGATGACGCCGATATTGCGCGTCCGCTTGTTCTTGAGGCTGATGGCAATATTGTTCGGCTTATAGTTATAGAGCCTGGCAAAAGCCTGGATTTTCTCGCGGGTATCCCGACTTATCTCATTGCTGTTTTTCAGCGCTTTGGATACTGTGGAGACGGACACTTCCAATTCCCTGGCAATATCCTTAAGAGTGACTTTTTTGCGAATCATCCAAAACCCGGATTTATGAATTGCTGAAGGTAAACAATATTCCGGAGGGCTCTTCAGAAATACCTCAACATCACGAAACCCCTTTAATCTCAGCAGCCCAGAAAATTTGCTCAAATTGTCAGCGGAACAAAAAAATACTATATTTGTCTTGTTTTTACGTAAAATTACACCTCCACAATTATTGAAAACGTAAAAGGACCAACCAAATATTCAGGTATTGTCATTTAGCTCGATATATTAACACGAAACCGTTTTCGTATCCTTTAAGCATATTAAAAATAGGATATTAACATTTTTTTTACATACTTTGACCTCTTGAATTGAATTAACTAAACTTTAAAACTAACGATTTATGAAGATTACGCTACTCAGAAGCTTACTGCTTGTCGGGGCATTCCTATGTTTCGGATGGGCGCAAGCGCAAGAAGTATCAGGTACAGTTTCTGATGCAAACGGTCCCCTTCCGGGTGCCAGCGTTGTGGTAAAGGGAACGACCACTGGTACACAAACGGACTTCGATGGTAACTATACCCTCGATGGCGTGGATGCCAATGCTGTACTTGTATTTAGCTACATTGGCTACTCTACACAGGAAGTACCTGTCAATGGTCGGTCAACGATTAATGTTGTGCTTGAGGAAGATGCCCAGGCTCTGGATGAAGTTGTAATTATCGGTTACGGTCAGACCACCGTAAAAGATGCGACCGGAGCTGTTGCCTCTGTAACCTCGGAAGAGTTCAACGGAGGGGTGATCAACTCTCCCGAACAATTGATCCAGGGTAAAACGGCCGGGGTCAACGTTCAACAAGTAAGTGGTGAGCCTGGAGCTGGTATTCAGGTAAACATTCGGGGTGCGAACTCCGTACGTGCCAGTAACAATCCGCTCTTCGTTGTGGATGGCGTGCCGCTCTTCGGACAAAACACGGATGCTGTCGGAGACACCGGTGACGGGGCTACAGAACAGGGGAACCCTTTGAACTTCCTGAACCCGAACGACATTGAAAGCATGAGTATCCTGAAAGATGCCTCTGCAACAGCCATCTACGGTTCCAGGGGTGCGAACGGGGTTGTCATCATTACCACCAAAAGCGGTAAGGGTGCCTCAGGAGGGCAGCTGGAATGGTCTTCCAGCCTCAGTATCTCTACACCGGTACGCCAATACGACCTGCTGAACCGCGATCAGTTCCTCGATGCTGTTGAATTATACGGAGGTACTAGGGAAGACGTGGATTTCGGAGCCAATACCAACTGGCAGGACGTGGTAATGCGTACGGCTGCCTCGACGAACCACAACCTGGCCTATTCCCACCGTTACAACAATGGTAACGTGCGGGCCACCTTCGGATACCAGAAGAACTTCGGTGTGGTTGAAAAATCCGAGTTCGAACGTATCACCGGACGTATCAATGCCAGTCATAAATTCTTCCAGGATCGACTCCTGCTGACCTTCCAGGGAACACTGGCCCGGGTAAACCGAAGCCAGCCGCCTCTTTCTGCTTCTGCAGGATTTCGTGGTGATATCCTCGGGTCGGCTTACTCGGCCAACCCGACTTGGCCGGCTAGTCCGAGCTTTGACGATGGAGGTGGACAGGTGCAACCTGCCAACTACCTGGCCGAAACCCAGAACCTTACCAATACAGATCGTATCCTGTTGAATGGAACTGCCGAATACCTGATCGTTGAAGGCCTGACTGCCAAGGTGAACCTGGGGTATGACCAGTCCAACAGTGAGAACACCTCTGTGATCAGTGCCAATATCCAAAACTTCACCGGAATTGAAGGTCAGGGATTTGGGTCGTATAACACCCTGGACAGGCTTAACCGGACCATGGAAGCAACTGTAAATTACAAGAAAGACTTCTCAAATTCTAGGTTCGATGCCCTGCTTGGGTACGCCTACCAGAATTTCCGCACCTCCGGTCGGAATGCATGGGCTCGTGGTTTTGGAACCTCGGACCTCAACAAAATGGGTGAGGATTTCAGGAGCACCGTGAATGCTGCAGGAAGGACCGTATCCGGTTCCTACCAGCAATATTTCTATGGGGTAA
>CBDUBB010000107.1:0-7582 GCA_965365265.1 uncultured Flavobacteriaceae bacterium | reverse complement strand
CGGCCCGGCAAAGATGTCCGGGGTGTATCCGATAAGCGAAATAAGGCCTACGGCGGTCCCGGTCAGCACCAGGGGGATGCGTCCTTTCTGCATGACTGCAAAATAAAGGGACCGGGCTGCATAGACTCCGGTAGCCACTATGAGTATCGAGATGAAAAACAGGGCCGTAGCAGAGGCCGAGATGATCCCGGATGCAAAGAGCAGTGCCCCCAGGAAGGAGACCACAAAGCTCACAAAAAGCCAGAGGGTCGTCTGGGTGCGGTCGGCAACCACCCCGATCAGGACCCCGATCACCGGACGGATAAACAGCAGGAAGGTCCCCACCTGGGCAGATTCCACCTGGTTGTATAACATCACATCCTGGGCGTAAAGCGAAAACACATCTGTGATCTTGTAGCCCACATAGGCACAGAGGATGATGACCATCAACAGCCAAACGGATGGCAGCCTGAGCACTTCCTTGACCTGGGAGAGGGTGATTTTTTCAAGAAGGATCTCTTTCTCAGCAGTGCGGTCCAGCTTCATAAAGAACCAAACCAGGACCCCAACCGCGGCAACAATGCCAGAGGACACCAGGATTACCTGCCGGAAGGCCCCCTGGCGATCTGCGGTGGTCACCTCCCCCAAATCCGGGGTGAGAAACAATGAAAAGACAAAAACGCCCAGGGCCCCGAAAAGCGCCCCCACCAGTCCGCGACCTCCGTCCAGGAAGCCGAAGGCCTTGCCCTGGGAAGTGGACCCGCCCCATACCCGGGTGGCTTTGATCATAGGGGCCCAGAACAGGAAAATCGTCGTAAACCCCCAATACCCGTAAAGAATTCGCAAGACTCCATAACCCGGGAACGTGGCATAGACCAACCCACCCAGCCCGGTCATCCACAGGGCTACCGCGATCAGCTTCCTGGGGGGGAACTGATCCGCCAGGGGGCCTCCAAAAAGGTAGGAAAGCAACGCCACGATACCGTATACGGAGAAGCAAAGCCCCAGTTGGGTATTGTCCAGTGAAAAGGCCTCAAGCACTGTGGGCCGGAAGACACGGGACAGTACAAAGGGCAGGATAAACACGGATTCCCCGGCCAGGATGAGCAGCAGGAGGTAGTGCCAGGGGGCTTTTTTTTTGGGGTTTGTGTCCAGGGGATCGATTTTTAGTCCTTAAAAGGTTTCAGGTCCAAAAATAATCTTTAACTTTTAGCACACAATTCACTTTTAAATTAACTGACCACTATGGAGAAGTACATTGACAGCGAAATCACAGAGTATTGGATTCACTTTCAGGCTGGTGAGCTAAAGAAAAATCACATCTATCCCCAGGCTATGATCAAATGTTATCACGAGGATGACTTTCTTTTACAAATAAATTTCTATCCCGATGCCAAATCTGTGCCTCCAAACCACTATGACAAGAAGAAAAAACTGGTCTACCTCCGGTATCCCATGTCGATGTATGTCAATATTATGGATATCCTGAGGTATGAAAAACCCATTTTCTTCCGCTACAACAAGGCGTTGAATGTCGGTTTTGTGCGGACAGGGAAAGAACCTGTTGGGGAAGGGGAGTACGATGCGGATTTTTGATAGCGGGTTGTAAAAACCCTATTCAAGCTTATAATAAAAAGGCAGGGAGAAAGTCTCCCTGCCTTTTTTATTTCGGATCTCTATTTCGGACTCTATCCGGGTCTGGGCATTGCTTTATTCCCGCACCACCCGGAAGCCGGTTCGGTCTGCTTCAGGGGTATTTTCCGTGTTGCCCGGATCCACAAAATCATAAGCGCTGTAGTCATAGGTCTTCAGGGCACCACTGTCCAGGTAATATTCCGCTACATTGCCTCCCAGGTCATAGACCAACACCTCTTTCCTAATAGCTACCCCGGGAAAACTTCCGGCATTTTTGATAAGGGATACCTTTAGGTCCCCCAGTTTTTGCTTTATGCCGGGAACATCAAGGGCCGTAAGCTCATACCCGGCCCAGTGGTTCAGGTTGTTCTGGTCTTTGAATTTCGTACGCCCCGTTTTATGCAGCTTCTTTGCCTCCGATGCATTCGGCAGCCGATACGTATCCCCGGTTTTTTCACTCAACCAGTTGAGGTAGGCATCCATCTCCCCTTTGGACAGTCCCCTAACTGGCTTGTTCGCATGAAGCCTGTCAAAGGTTTCACCAGTGGAGGCGTGGTATTGTGCCAGGGTAACCTCATGGGTCCCAATCGATATGCTGTCTTTGCCCAGGGATGCCACGGCAGGGATCAGGAAGTTGTCTTTTCGTTCGCCAACCAGGCCTTCCTCCGTCATTGCGTTCTGCAGGGAAAGCATCGAAGCCAGGGGGCTGTCCTTTTTATAGGCTTCATTCTCTTTGGCTTCTTTTCCAAACAGATAGGTATCGATCCAGGCGATCTCCTCCTTCATTTTGCGCAGCTGATGGGTTATTTTCTGAAGGCCATGGGGCTGGCCCGGGAACCAGAGAAATTTAACCGGGGCCTGCCCTACCTGCTGCAGGCCACGGTAGTATTCCCAACCCTGATCCCTGGGGACCGAACGGTCCTCACTCCCATGGAAGATAATGGTCGGGGTTTTGATCTTTTCGATTTCGAAAATGGGGGAGTTTTCGATATACCACTCATTGTAGTGCTTTCCACCTGTATCATCCCAGGGGGCACCCCCGAAATAGCTTTGGTCAAAGGTCACTCCGAACCGGCAGGTTCCGTAGTCCGAGGTCCAGTTGATATCACCGGCCCCTGGGGCCGCCACCTTGAACATATCCGGGTATTTCAGGGTCATCCAGGTGGTGAGGATGGCCCCGTTGGACCATCCCATCAGGCCCAGTTTGTCCATATCGACCATTCCCTTATCCTTCAGGTGGATGATCCCGTTGTAGAGGTCTACCTGTTCCAGGGAATAGTAGTTCCCGTTCTTTATGGACTCGATGAATTCTCGGCTGTGTGCTCCTGAACCGTGGTAATTCGGTTTTAGAACGAAAGCCCCTTTGTCCGTGTAGATCTGGGGATAGGTGGACCACCGCTCAGACCACTGGTCCCGGTCCACCCCGGTGGGGCCTCCGTGAATACTGAGGATAAGCGGGTATTTTTTGCCCTCCTGATAGTCCTTAGGGTAGTACAGGATCCCGTTTACGCTGTCCCCATTGGCACCCTCCCAGTAAAGGATCTCGGATTTGGCGGTGGGTTTCTTTTTGAGAGCATCGTTCAGGGAGGTAAGGGTTTGAGGCGCGTTAATGGTAATGCCCCTGCGGCCTACCTGAATTTCCCCCAGGTAGTATTCCGGCAGTTGGGAAGCCGTGGAATGCTGATAGATCAGCTTGCCGGATTTCTCGTTAAAGGCCTGAATTACCACGTGCTCCTTTTGGTCGCCCAGTTCAAATTCCTTTCCACCCCAGGAATCCCCATTTTTCGCATAGTACATCACCTTTCGCAAAGGCCCGTTGGCCAGTTGTGCGATTACATCACTGCCGTTGAGGAAGTATTCCCCCGAAAGCCCGTTTTCCCAATCCAGGGGTACTTTGGAATAGGCGCCGGAAGCGAGGTCGTAGTAATACAGTTCAGTGATTCCCGCCCCATTCCACTCAGGGTCCGACGAGGTTTCAGCTGAAAAATAGAACCCCTTTCCATCCCTGGTGAATTTAAAGCCACCGGGGGATTGCAGGCCGGTCAGGATTTTCGCAGATGCCCCCGTTTTCAGGTTCATCAGCACGTAATTCGGCTTTGGGTTCCCGTCCACCCCGTAATCCGGGGAGGTGATTTCCTGATAGACCAGGTGGGAGCCGTCCTCAGAGACCGAATAACCTGAGATCTGGTATGAATTCTCTGTGATCCGTTTCATCTCTTTGGATTTCAGGTCAAAGGAAAAAATACGCCTCGGGCTCCAGTGGGCCGTGTCCTCCACAATGGTGGTATTGTCCTTCTCATAGGTAATGTCGTAGAGGGTTTTCCCTTCTCCGGAAATGAAAAGTACCTGTTCATCGTTCAGCCGTTGGACAGCACTGATCCCATTTTCAAATTCGTGGATTTCTTCTGGTTCTCCCCCAAAGAGGCTGAGCTTCCACAGCTTTTTCCCCTTGTCCCGGGTGGAGCGGAAATACAGGCTTTCCCCATCCCGGCTGAAGACCGGGTTGGATTCGCTTTCCTTTGAGCGGGTCAGCTGTACCACCTTCGGCTTGTCATCGGCCCCGTCCAGGCGCGCCAGGTAAAGGTGGTTGACGAATTTGTCCTCCTTTTCCAGCCCTTTCCGCTGGGTCCAAACCACTTTGGAACCATCCCTGGAGAATTCCGGGCTGCTTAGATAAACGGTGTTGATGATCTCTTCCGGGGTCCAGGCGTCCTTCTGCGAAAACAAGAGGAAGGGGAGGGCGGAAAACAGGAGCATTGAGAAGTATTTCATGAGGTATCGGTTTGTGTACTTGCGATAAGTTTATAAATGTACGATGGATTTAGCTTTTTTGCCGGGTCCGGAGTTCTTCTTCAATATGTTCGATTAGCTTTTCAATCGCGGATTTTGTTCTCATGGAGTAATCAATATTGTCAGACCTGACGTTGATGAGTATGCTAAGGAAATTGAGGAACGCATCATTTCTTTTGAGAGCTTCAAAATCATTGGGTCGGGCAAGCCAGGTGTCCAATTCACGCCGGATATTTTGAACCATGAACTGTTGTGTTGTATTTTGATTGAACGACCATTCCCACTGGGCCATGTCATCGGTAACGGATTTAATTTCCATGTTATAGACCTGGACGATGTGCCTTTTGAGGCTGTCGTTCCTGATGATGTCAATTCCCCGGTTCTGTATGGTTTCATAGGTCATTTTGGACAGATAGGGCTGGGCCCAAACGTCCAGATGGGCGAAAGCGGAATCCAGCGCAGGGCTATAGGGTCTGTCCTCTTCGATGAAGTCGTAAATCTGCCGATACGCCTTCAGGTAGTTCCGATTGTACCTTACAACAGTATCCATTTCGTTTCGGGCGTAGACTAAATCTGTTCTGAGTGCTTGCAGCAACTCCAATTCTACCTTTCGCTCCTTCCGCTCTTCATTCCAGTTGTCCACCTGCAGGGCCAGCAGGATCCCCACCATGACCAGCAGGACTTCCCCAAAGGCATAGAGCAGGTATCTGCCCAGTTGTCTTTCCCTGAGGTACCGCTGTCGGAAATGTCTTAAAAAGCGAAGCATTTTAAGGTATCTTAAAAGTGAATTCTTTGTATTCAGACTCATCCGGAGGGCCGGAGGTCACCTGAAGTTTGGGAGCATCCGAAAGGGTCATCACGGTGGAGGCAAAGGTAAACCCACCTTTCCCGGGTATGTTATTCCGGCATACCGGATTATCCGGGTCATCCTTGGACCGGAGGGCTTCCATGATTGCAGTATCCGTGATGTTTTCCCCTTCTTTCATCCTTTTCTCCAGGGCAGCGAACCGCAAGTAGCTGTTGCTGCTAAGGGGTAATTTCTCATCACCCTGGTCCGGGGCATAGAGAGAGTGCCAGGGTTTCAGGTCGTTGTTCACTACCGGGTGGTTGGTGTGGTATACGGTGCCATTCGGATTGTCCGGGTCAAAGCGTACCACCTGGTTTGCAGATGCTTCAAAATCATAAACCTTTTCCCGGATTCCCAGGATGTAGTTCTGGCCGGAGGCGTGTTTCACTTCCTGTATGAAATTTAGTAATGCGCCTTCTTCTGTATGGCTCAGGATTTTCCTTACCACAAAGGCAACCGGCAGACCGTCCGGGGAACTCTGCAGCTGCATGATCGTATTCACCACTACGCCGATCCCGGTCTCATTCAACCCGTTGGCGGCGATCAGCCCGGGATAGGTCAGGATCATCTGGGCCGGACGATCCGGGGTCCGGTCCAGCCTGAGCAAAACCTGGAAGCCATCTGTATAGGTTTCCAAATCCATGTTTTGGGCGATATAGGTGGGGTTGCCATTTTGGGCGGGAACGCCCATGTCACTGCAATGGTGGTTTTCTGGATTGTCGATATAGACCCAGAATTCATCCAGTAAATTCAGCACCAGGATGTCCCTGAAAGCCTGTCCGGATCCCTCGGCAATGCCGCGTACTTCTTCATAGAGCTCCGGGGCATAGGCCTTAATGGACCCTTCAAACCGGGCGTATTCATAGAACGCGTCCAGCACAGCTTCCGGGTCCTTTTTAAGGGCTGCTTCTGTATTTACCTTCCACTGGGTGACGATGGCGGCGATTTCTTCCTTCAGCTTCTGTCCGTGCCCGTAACCGAGCTCATACCCGCTGCCGCTGAGGGCTACCTCCCGAATAGGGGTCCGGAGGTGTTGTGATTCCTGCAGGAGCAGAAGGGATTCCATGTGGTTCTCGTTCGGGTGCTCTTTACACCCCATGACAATCACGGCAAGCAATATGAGGATAGCTGGCAAAGGGAAAAGGTTTTTCATGTGGGTGGTTTTTAATTCATTTCACTGGACGGCTTACGGTTCGCGCAAATTGAGTTCCTGTTCAATCAGGGTGACTATTTCCGATGCGGTTTCCACCAGCTTTCGACATTCCATCATGTTGTGGCGGGCATACATTTTCTTCGTCGAGAGGTGGTTTTGGAAGACCGGATTTTCCAGGAGCCCTTCCACCTGATAAGGCCTGGGGTCTGAAATGTACAGGTCCGGGGAATCGGTACCGTTCTTCGGAAGATACAGGGCTATCCCAACATCGCCCCTCTCCAGATTTACCATGGGATAATTCTCGGAGAGAAAGGGGACGATAACCTCCTGGGAATAGCGGATGGCGAGTTGTTCATCATCATCCAGTTCATCGACAACCCCGGGCCAGAGGGTGAGCAATTCACGCAACCGTTTGTCCGTTATAAGATTCAGGTTCCCCGCATTGATCAAATTATTTGAAGCCCCT
This sequence comes from uncultured Flavobacteriaceae bacterium, assembly GCA_965365265.1. GTDB lineage: Bacteria > Bacteroidota > Bacteroidia > Flavobacteriales > Flavobacteriaceae > Robiginitalea. Next base: position 712 of record CBDUBB010000107.1, on the reverse strand, counting down.
GGCTTTGGGGTATAGTCATACCAGTCAAACACAAAATACATGAGGCTGTCCACCCTGTCCCGATCGTACGATCGGTTTTGGATGTCCTGCTGAAGCGCTGACAGGGCCTGGTAAGTCACAAGGTTGCCATCGAATACGCGGTTGGCATCTGACAGGTTTTCACCGAACTCCGTCTGAAGGTCCTGTAAAATCCCCGTTTCGATTTCCCGTTCCTTCCGCTCCTCATTCCAGTTGTCCACCTGCAGGGCCAGCAGGATCCCCACCATGACCAGCAGGACTTCCCCAATGGCATAAAGCAGGTAGCGCCCGAACCGGCCTGCCCGTCCGTCCTGCCCGTGGGGATCTCCTTCGGTATTGTGTTTCTGTACTTTGCGAAAAATTGAGAACAAGGATCTTTGTTTTACGGGAGCGGGGATTTACGGATTCCAGCCATGAGCTTCGGGCTTAGTCAAGGGCGTTTTTCAGCCCTGTTATGACCTGTTGAATTTCTTCGGGACTGGTGTAATGTACAAAGGATATCCGGATAACCCCGGGGTCTGTGGGGATGTCCATATCCATCAGCGGACGGTAGGCATAGAAGTTTCCGTACCCCAGCATCAGCTTGTGGCGGGTAAGGGTGCGATAGACTTCAAGTACGGCTTTTTTCTTCGGCAGGATGGAGACGATGGGAGCCCTGTGTTGCGTAGTGGCTGGCCCGACGATCCGAATGTCT
>CBDUBB010000106.1:0-7587 GCA_965365265.1 uncultured Flavobacteriaceae bacterium | reverse complement strand
CCCCAAAGCTCAATATGATCAACTGCATCGCCCCCAGCCCCTTCAGAAAGGGAACCGCCTATGTAGCTGCCACCTCCTATAAATTCGGGGACTATAAACCGTATCTGTATAAAACATCGGACTACGGAAAATCATGGACCCTTATCACTCAGGGAATTGAGGCCAGCCACTACACCCGGGCCATCCGGTCGGACAAGGTGCGGGAAGGACTGTTATATGCCGGAACCGAATGGGGCATGTACCTCTCTTTCGACGACGGAAAAAACTGGCAGTCATTTCAGCTAAACCTCCCCGTCACTTCCATCCGCGACCTCCACGTTCGCGATAACGACCTAATCGCCGCCACCCACGGCAGGAGTTTCTGGATGATCGACGACCTGACCCCCCTCCACCAGCTAAGCGATGCAGTGGCCGGCAGCAAGTTCCATCTCTTTAAACCAGATGACGCCTACAGGCTGCAGCAATCCGGATGGGGGCGCCCCAACCTGAAGCTCGAAGGGGAAAACCATCCCAATGGTGCCATTATCAATTATTATATAGAAAAACTTGAGGATGCCGATACCGTACTTCTGGATATCCTGGATGCCAACGGCAATCCAGTCCAGCAATTTTCAAATAAGGCCATGGAAGACAAGCACGATCCCTCCGCTGTCAGGCCGCTCAAAGTACACAGCGGGGGCAACCGTTTCATCTGGGACCTTCGGTATCCGGGCTTTACCTCCTTTGAAGGCATGGTATTGTACTCTTCCCCGAACGTCGGGCCAAAAGCCGTTCCCGGAACCTACAGGGTGCGTTTGACCTTCAATGGGGAAACCAGGGAAGAATCCTTCCTTGTAGTACAGGACCCACGCCTGCCAAATACCGGGGAAGATTACCGGGAACAGTTTGATTTCCTGATGGCTGTGCGGAACGAAGTCAGCAAGGCCAATGAAGCTATTGTAAAAATCCGCAGGCTGAAAAAAGACCTTGATTATCTCAAAGAGAAAACCGGAAACTATCCGGACCTCCTCGGTCGGATTGAAAGTTTTGAATCCCGGCTTTCGGAGATCGAAAACAATATTCACATGACGAAAAACCAAAGCCGTCAGGATCCGCTCAATTACGGGATCCGGATCAACAACCGGCTGGCTTTCCTGATGGCGGATTCCCAGAGAGGGGATTACCCGCCCACCGATCAGGCCAGGGAATTCTTCCGAGAAGTGCGGGCGGAACTGCAAACCGAGCTCCAGGCCCTGGGAGAAACGGTGCAGGGCGAACTTGGGGGAATCAACGATATGGTCAAGGACGCAGGGGTTCCCCTGCTCAGCTGGGAGGAATAAACCCGGGCACGGCAGCCGGCCAAATGGGCCCGGCATCTGCCTATGAAAATTCCGGGGCTGTCAAATTGTCATAATGACATAAAGCCTTATCTTTGCAGCCCTTCCCGAAGGGAACGGAAGCAAACTATGGAGAAGATCATCAATGAAGAGCTGCAGGGAAGTACCCTGGAGCTTAAAGGCAGGGATACCAATACCCGGAAGTTGTACATCGAGAGCTACGGCTGTCAAATGAATTTTTCGGACAGTGAGATCGTGGCTTCCATCCTTACCGGGGCAGGCTTCAACACCACACAGCAGCTCGAAGAGGCAGACCTCATCCTGGTCAACACCTGCTCCATCCGGGAAAAGGCAGAACTAACCGTGCGCAAACGGCTCGAGAAGTTCAACGCGGTCAAGAAAAGCAACCCGAACGTAAAAGTAGGGGTCCTTGGATGCATGGCGGAACGCCTCAAATCCAAATTACTGGAGGAAGAGCGCATTGTGGATATGGTGGTGGGGCCGGATGCCTACAAAGACCTGCCCAACCTTGTGAAGGAAGTGGAAGACGGGCAGCAGGCCGTAAATGTAATCCTCTCCCGCGAAGAGACCTACGGGGATGTATCCCCGGTCCGCCTTGGCAGCAACGGGGTCACCGCCTTCGTATCCATCACCCGTGGATGCGACAACATGTGCACTTTCTGTGTGGTTCCATTCACCCGAGGACGGGAGCGTAGCCGGGATCCGCAGTCCATTTTGAAGGAGGTTGACGAATTGTGGGATCAGGGATACCGTGAGGTTACCCTCCTCGGACAGAATGTGGACAGCTATCTCTGGTACGGGGGTGGCCTGAAAAAGGATTTTGACAAAGCGAGCCCCATGCAGAAGGCCACCTCGGTCAGCTTTGCAGGGCTCCTGGACAAGGTGGCCCGGGCCCAACCCGGGATGCGGATTCGTTTTTCCACCTCCAATCCGCAGGACATGACTGAGGAAGTGATCGAAACCATGGCCCGGCATCCCAATATTTGCAATTACATCCACCTCCCTGTCCAGAGTGGGAGTGACCGGATGCTCAGGGCGATGAACCGCCTTCATACCCGGGAGGAATACTTCCGGCTCATCGATACGATCCGGGAGCATATTCCGGACTGTGGGATAAGCCACGACATGATCGCCGGCTTCCCCGGAGAAACGGAGGAGGATCATCAGCTGACCCTCTCCCTTATGGACTATGTGCAATACGACTTCGGTTTCATGTTTGCCTATTCAGAAAGGCCGGGGACCCTGGCGGCCCGCAAACTGGAAGATGACGTCCCTGATGCGGTAAAGAAAAGGCGTCTGAGAGAGATCATCGAGCTCCAGCAAAAGCACAGCCTGTATCGCAACCAGCAGCATATCGGAAAGGTAGAGGAAGTCCTGATCGAAGGCGACTCCAAAAAATCAGATGCACACTGGATGGGCAGGAATTCACAGAATACGGTGGTGGTCTTTCCCAAGGAGCAGTACAAGGTAGGGGAGTTCGTCATGGTCAGGATCCAGGAATGTACTTCTGCAACCCTGTTGGGGACGGCAGTCGGTTATTCTGAAAAACAGTAAGAAATGGTGAATCTGCTAGGTATCAAACAGCGCTTCGAGATCATCGGGAACGATGTCCATCTGAACCGTGCCCTTGAAAAAGCAATGCAGGTGGCTCCCACGGATATCTCTGTGCTGGTCACCGGGGAAAGCGGGGTCGGGAAAGAGGCCATCCCGAAAATCATCCATTCCCTTTCCCACCGAAAGCACAATAAATATATTGCCGTGAACTGCGGTGCTATCCCTGAGGGCACCATAGACAGCGAGCTCTTCGGACACGAAAAAGGGGCCTTTACGGGGGCCACCCAGACGCGTAGCGGGTATTTTGAGGTGGCCGACGGGGGTACCATTTTTCTGGATGAGGTGGGGGAATTACCCCTGACCACCCAGGTACGGCTTCTTCGCGTGCTCGAAAACGGTGAATTCCTGAAGGTTGGCTCCTCCAAGACCCAGAAGACGAACGTAAGGATCGTGGCGGCCACCAACCTGAATATGCTGGAGGCCATCCGCAAGGAAAAGTTCCGGGAAGACCTGTACTACAGGTTGAGCACGGTGGAAATACACCTGCCCCCCCTGCGGGAGCGAGAAGAAGACATCCACCTGCTCTTCAGGAAATTCGCATCCGACTTCGGGCAGAAGTACAAGATGCCCACCATCCAGCTGAGTGAGGAGGCAAGAGCGCTTCTTGTCCATTACCGGTGGCCGGGGAATATCCGTCAGTTGCGCAATGTTGCCGAACAGATCTCCGTGCTCGAGAAGGAGCGCGTCATCACGGCAGATGTCCTGAGGTCTTACCTGCCTGCAGATGCCGGTGGGGCCAACCTGCCCGCTGTGGTGCCACAGGGAAGGCGGGAAAGTGATTTCAGCAACGAACGTGAAATCCTCTACAAGGTCCTTTTCGATATGAAATCAGACCTGAACGACCTGAAAAAGCTGACCCTGGAGCTCCTGAAGCACGACAACAGTGAAAAGGTACAGGCAGAGAACGAAAAGCTGATCCGCAAGATTTACGGGGATGGAGAGGACGTTGTGGAGGAAGGATCCACCGTTTCCGTGCTCCCGGTTGCACAAACAGACACCGAATTCCCGGCGCCTCAAAAAGCCCCGGTGGCCACCGACAAATACCACTTTGCCGAGGAAATCGAAGAAGAAGAAACCCTATCTTTACAGGAGAAGGAAATCGAGCTGATAAAAAAGTCCCTGGAACGAAATAAAGGCAAGCGAAAGGCGGCCGCGGCCGAACTGGGCATTTCAGAACGTACCCTTTACAGGAAAATCAAGCAATACGACCTCTGAATCGAACCTAATGAGCGCGCTTAAACGCATTTTTTCAATTTGGAAATTTATCCTTGCGGCACTGGTGCTGGCCGGTTGCGGAGCGTATAACTTTACCGGGGGTGATGTGGGAAGTGCGGAAACCTTCCAGGTGAACTACTTCCAGAACTATGCCACTCAGAGCCCGGGATCTGTATTCGACCCTGGGCTTGACCGCGACTTTACCCTTGCCCTGCAAGACCTCATCCTTACTCAAACCAGCCTGGACCTGGTCACCTCGGGAGGAGACCTGATCTACGAGGGGGAAATCGTGGAATACAGGGTTTCTCCCATGACTGCCACCGCCCAACAAAGGGCAGCCCAAAACCGGCTGACCATCGCCGTGAACGTTCGGTTTTACAATACTACCAAGGAAGAAGCCAATTTTGAACAGCGCTTTTCCTTCTTTTACGATTATCCGGGCACCTCCCAGCTCGCTTCCGTTCGGGACGAGGCCCACCAGGAAATCTTTGAACGCATCAACCAGGAAATTTTCAACCGGTCCCTGGCGGACTGGTAGCCCATGAAGGTATCTGAATTCACATACCTGTTGCAGAACCCGGAGGCCGTGAAGACCCCGGTACAAACCCACCAGCTTGAAGAAGTGCTGGAAGCCTACCCCTATTTCCAGGCTGCGAGGGCCCTGTACCTGTACGGGCTCAAAAACCTGAACAGTTACAAGTACAACCCTGCCCTGAAGTACACGGCGGCCTGTACCGCCGACCGGGAGGTGTTGTTTGACCTGGTCACTTCAGAGGAATTCCTCCAGAACCGCATTGCCAATACCATCTCCGGTAAAACTCCCCTGGAAGACCAGGAGATCGTCTCCGAAGAGGTGAGCCCAAATACGGATCGGGACACCGGCTTGGTCGGAAAGGAAGCGGACAGTCCCCTGCCCCGAAACACTGCGGAAGCCGACCAAATCCTTGACCCGGGTCTGTTCCGTTCCAAGGATCCGACGCCAGTTGCTCCTGTGAAGGAGACGCAGGAAACCTCCGGTGAGTCCCTGCGGCTCGGAAGTCCCCTGGAATTCACCAGGAGTGAACGGCACTCCTTCTCGGAGTGGCTTCAGTTGACCAACATGAAGAAACCCCTGCCCGAAAAGGGGGATGCCACGGAGGCAAAGGTCGAAAATGAAGGTGGTGAAGCCGAGCTGCCCCCGGACCGGCGCAGGAAGTTTGAAATGATCGACCGTTTCATCGCCCGGAATCCTAAAATCGTACCTGGGGAATCGGAGTCGGGAGATTTCAACATCAAACAATCGCTGAAGCTCGATAAAAAGGAGCTGATGACGGAAACTCTCGCCCGCGTGTATCTAGAGCAGGGCAAGTACAAAAAAGCCATTCAGGCCTACCGGATTCTTATTTTGAAATATCCGGAAAAAAGTAGTTTCTTTGCAGACCAAATTAAGGCGGTGGAGAAACTCCGCAGCCATAAATCCGAAGAATAGAAATGAGCACCTTTTCCATATTTCTGATCCTGATCATCGTGGTGTGTTTGTTGCTGATGCTGGTAGTGATGGTCCAAAACCCCAAAGGAGGCGGTCTTTCCTCATCTTTTGGAGGAGGCGGAAGCCAGATCGTTGGCGGTGTTAAGAAAACAGGGGATTTTCTCGATAAATCCACCTGGACCCTGGCAACAGTGCTGATCGTCCTGATCCTGCTGTCCAACGTGGCCCTGAAGTCGAATTATCGGGAAGCTGAATCAAAGCTCCTGCAACAGCAGCAGGGTGTTGAAAGCGTTCCGGAAACCGTTCCGGAGGAAATCCCGGAAGAAACGCCGGCCCAGCAAGGAGGCAGCCCTATAGACACCTTGCAGTAAATGCCGGAAAAAAACCATAGAAATGCCAGCTTGGGTGACAAGCTGGCATTTTTGTTTTAACAATGTGTCAGTTTTTGACGGGTGGCACAATTTGTGCCCATTGAAGAGCGAAACTTTAAATCAAAAAATCGATCAATATGGCTAAAGTTAACATTAAACCATTGGCGGATCGGGTCCTGGTGGAACCCATGGCTGCTGAAACCAAAACGGCCTCCGGAATCATCATCCCGGACACAGCCAAGGAAAAACCCCAAAAAGGAAAAGTAGTCGCCGTAGGTCCCGGGACCAAAGACGAGAAAATGACCGTAAAGGAAGGAGACACCGTGCTCTACGGGAAGTACTCAGGGACCGAGCTCAAGCTGGACGGCACCGACTACCTCATGATGCGGGAAAGCGATATCCTGGCAATAGTATAAACGCGCAGTTTTATTTTCGGGCAACACAGTGTGCTGCCCTTAACTCAATAATAATTCAGAAATAATTATGGCAAAAAATATAACCTTTGATATCGAAGCAAGAGACGGTCTGAAGCGGGGTGTAAATGCCCTTGCCAATGCCGTTAAGGTGACCCTGGGACCAAAGGGTCGAAATGTAATCATAAGCAAATCCTTCGGGGCCCCGGTCGTTACCAAGGACGGGGTAACCGTAGCCAAGGAAATCGAACTGGAGGACGCCCTGGAGAACATGGGTGCCCAGATGGTGAAGGAAGTTGCTTCCAAAACCAACGACCTCGCCGGGGACGGAACCACCACGGCAACCGTACTGGCCCAGGCCATCGTGCTTGAAGGCCTTAAGAACGTGGCTGCCGGCGCCAACCCAATGGACCTGAAACGCGGGATTGACAAAGCTGTAGAGGCCCTCGTTGAGAACCTGGACAAGCAATCCAAAAAAGTCGGGGATTCCTCCGAAAAGATCAAGCAGGTAGCTTCCATTTCCTCCAACAATGACGAAATGATCGGCGACCTTATTGCCGAAGCCTTTAACAAAGTAGGAAAAGAAGGTGTCATCACCGTTGAGGAGGCGAAGGGAACAGATACCTATGTGGACGTGGTTGAAGGTATGCAGTTTGACCGCGGATACCTTTCCCCCTACTTCGTGACGGATTCGGAAAAAATGATCGCCGAACTGGACAACCCGTACATCCTGTTGTTCGACAAAAAGATCTCCACCATGAAGGACCTCCTGCCTGTACTGGAACCCGTGGCGCAATCCGGCAAGCCCCTTCTGATCATTTCAGAGGACGTTGACGGGGAAGCCCTGGCTACCCTGGTGGTAAACAAGCTACGCGGCAGTCTGAAGATCGCAGCTGTGAAAGCGCCCGGCTTCGGTGACCGCAGAAAAGCCATGCTTGAGGATATCGCCATTCTTACAGGCGGTACCGTCATTTCTGAGGAGCGTGGATTTACCCTTGAAAACGCCTCTATCGATATGCTGGGTACCTGCGAGAAAGTTACCATCGACAAGGACAACACTACCATTGTCAATGGAGCTGGAGCTGCAGACGGCATCAAGGCGCGGGTAAACCAGATCAAATCTCAGATCGAGACCACCACTTCCGACTACGACAAGGAGAAACTTCAGG
>CBDUBB010000105.1:0-7604 GCA_965365265.1 uncultured Flavobacteriaceae bacterium | reverse complement strand
CAACCCGTTAGAAGCGGTCATAGTGCCCCCGTTTCGCTGACCACCACAATTGACCGCTCCCCCCAGCACTTCTGCGAATATAGGGGCGTTCCTGGAACGGGCGCTTTCCAGGGTTTCCAGCAGCAGGGCCCCTGCCCCGCTTGAAGGGACAAACCCCGCCGCAGTGGCTGACATCGGACGGCTTGATGTTTCAGGGGATTCGTTAAAGCAGGAGGGCACCACCCGCATAGCGTCAAACCCACCCCAGATATATGGACCGCTGTCACTACAGCTGCCCGCGAGTATTCGGGTAGCTTTTCCACTTTTAATGCGCTCATACCCCATCAGGATGGCCTCGGTCCCGGTGCTGCATGCAGAGGAATTGGTGCTCACCTGGTTGCCACACCCCAATTTTCCACCAAGAAAAGCGCTTATCCCACTTGCCATGGTCTGGGGAACCGTTGTGCTTCCCAACCGGCGAACCTGTCCGGCATCCACCTGGTGGATGGATTCCCTGAATTTATCCACCCCCAGTATACTGGTGCCAAAGATCACCCCGGAATCCCAGCTTGGGTCCTCTTCTGCAAGAATGGGAAGCCCCGAGTTCTTCCAGGCCTGCATCCCGGCAATGGTGCCATAGATCAACCCTGAACACTGCAGCCCTTTTAGCTCTAGTCCGCTGAAGTATTCATGTAAGAGTTCCTCTGAGATTTCAGGGGCCCCCGCTACCTGACATCGAAAGCCAAGTTCCTGCAGAACCTGCATTCGGCGGATTCCCGAAACCCCTTTGAACATGGCCTGCTCAAACGCAGTCAGATCTGTGGCATTCGGCGCACAGATCCCCATTCCGGTAACGACAACCCTTCGGTTCATACTGCCTCTTTTTTAAACATTCCCGAAATCGTTCCCCTGCAGGCCAGTGCGCCGCTTTCGTTGTAGAGGTGCACGGTGCATTTAAGTTTGCCGAAGCGGAAGTAGACACGCTGCCCTGTCACACGGACCATTTCCCCCGGATACACGGGCTCTAAAAATTCCATCTGAGATTCGGCAAGGGCGAGACCCGCTACCCTAGCCCTGGATTCCCTCTTTTCAATCAGGTGCATTCCGAGACAAACCAGACCGATTTGAGCGCAGCATTCGGTTAGCAGGACGCCCGGCGTCACCGGAGCCTCCTTAAAATGCCCGAGGTAAAAGGCGCTATCCGCCCTGAACCGGTAGTAGCCTTCCACATAATTCGAATCAAGTGCTGTAAGCCCATCCACGAAAAGAAAAGGCGGGGCGTAGGGCAGGTTGTCTATGATATGTGCGAAATCATTTCCTGGCATCAGCATAAACTTTCCCCTCCGTCTACCTTGAGAACATTCCCCGTGATCCAGGAGGCCTCCTCCCTGCTCAGGAGGTAAACTGCGTTGGCCACGTCCGAGGGCTGTGTCAGCCGCCCGAAGGGGTTGCGCTCTAAGGATGCTTCAAGGAGCCGGGTGCTATCCGGGATCCTCCTAAGGGAAGCCGTATCAGTAACCCCGGCCTGTATGCAGTTCGCACGGATACCGCGGTCTGCATACTCTACCGCTATCTGCCGGACAATGGATTCCAGGGAGGCTTTGGCGGCAGCCACGGCACCATAGCCGGGGATGACCCTTTTGTTCCCCTCACTGGTAAAGGCAATTATGCGCGTATCGGCTGCAAAGAGCCCTGCTTTTTCGAGGGTATGTACCCAGGTGTACAGGTTATATGCCATGGCCTGTCCGGTAATCGCAAAATCCTCTTCAGAAAGGGCCTCCTCTTCCGAATCGGATACCATGGGCTTCAGGTTGCCACGGGCAATACTGTGGACCAGGATCCCTATTTCGCCTTTTTCTCCGATCAAATCCTTTATGGAATTTACAATACGATCAGTCTTGCGGATGGCATCCATGTGGATCGCGTGGAAGGGGGTGGACTGAGCCTCAAACACCCGGAAGGCTTCCAATACCTCCGGTAGGTCCTTTTTGAAGTCCCGGTGGATCGCAATGACGGGCACCCCTTCCAAAAGCAACTTTTGAACGGTTGCCAGGCCTAGGCCCCGGCTTCCTCCGATAACTAATGCATACTTCATATTCGTTCTCTGCCCTGGTTTTAGAATTCCAACAGCATCCGCTGAGCTGTAAACCCCGGTCCAAAACTAAGCATAAGCCCCAAACTGCCTTTGGGGATTTCCTTTTCAAGGAATCGTTCCAGCACGTGCAACACGGTAACACTGCTCATGTTCCCATACAACCGAAGGACTTCCCGTGTATCTTCGAGGTCTGCAGCCTGTCCTTCAAAAAGAGCCTCGACCGTCTGGACGATCTTCCGGCCTCCCGGGTGAAAGATCAGGCAGTCCAGGTCCTCAGTATCCTTCCCATGCTGGTTTAGAAAGGGTACCAGCATGGGACTGAAATGGTCCGCGATGGTTTCAGGGACCGCCGGATCGAGGACCATTTTTAACCCTGTATTTTTCAGGTCAAACCCCATCAGGTGGGTGGAATCGGGAAAATGATACATGCCTTCCCCAAGTATTTTGGGCCCATTTTGGTCATTTTCTGAACTCAGAAGTACGCAGGAAGCCCCATCCCCGAATATGGCAGCACTTATGATATTTGCCATGGAATGGTCCCATTGCTGGAAGGTTGCGGAAGGACCCTCCACTGCAATTAGGGCAGCCCGTTTTCCCGGGATAGTCCTTAGAAGCTGATACGCGTAGATAAGTCCGGATACACCTGCCACGCACCCCATCTCGGTTATGGGAAGCCGGTAGATATCCCCCCTGAGGCCTGCTGCGTTAATGAGGTAGGCATCCAGGGACGGGATCATGATACCCGTACAGCTTACGGTGATCAGATAATCCAGGCTTTCAGGTTCCCAGCCGGAGGCATCCAGGGCAGTACGCAGTACGGATTCACCCAATCGTTTGGCCTCCTGCATATAGACCTCGTTCTTTTCTTCAAAACTCGTTTGGGTAAAGACCTCCCCTACATCCATGAACCCATAGCGGTAGTCCACCCCCGCTCCTTCGAAAATCTTCACGGCTTTCCGGATCAGCCGGTCCGGCTCCCCTTGAAGCCAGTCGGGAACAACCGGTAAGATCTCATCCGTGGAACGGCCATAAGGCGGCAGCGCTTTGTAGGCTCCTTTTATGTGGACATCTGTCATGTGTTCTTTTTGAAATCCAGTACCCATAGATAGCGAAAAGCCCACCTCCATCGGATACTTCCCGCTACCCCGAGTTCCTCGTTAAACGCATTCAAATCCCTTCGGGTGAATCCCCTCAAAATTGAAATGAGCCCATCGTGCCGGGCCATCCTGGATAGCCTAAAAATAAACCCAAAAACATGAAATAAATAATATGCGAGCGGGTTTCTGTGCAAATCATTTACCACGATCGCCCTGCAACCCATATCCCGCCAGGTTTTCAGGAGTTCCAGGATCTGCGAATCTGTAAAATGATGTAAAAACAGGTTGCAGATGATGACAACCTCCCCTTTCGGCAGCTCGGGAAAGGTGAGAATGTCCCGGCATTCATAATTAAGGCCACTGGTCTGATCGAGGTTTTGGCCCCTTTCCAGGCTGCCGGGGTTTCGGTCCCATCCCGTCAGGGTTGCGGGTATATTATTCCGCTGGCAGTACCGCCAAAGATGTCTTAGAAAATCCCCGTCCCCACAACCCATATCGAGGATTTGAACCGCGGGGGGTTGCCCCCGGTCCAAAAAGGGTATAAGCCCATGTATGCTAACCCTGTGACCGCCCAGCCATCGGTTAACCTTTCTGATATCCTCCAGGGCCCGGTTGATCTCGGCTGTCGGATGCGAAAGATCGTCCATCCATTCAGGCGCATTGCTGCGCTGTCGAAATGACGGAAAGAAACTCATGGGGCACCGTGTGTTTTTGAAATGATTTTTCGCAGCAGGTATGGGCTGTGGGCAGCCAGTTTCAGGCCCAGTTCCATTCTTTTTGGGTTGGTGAGGAATCCCTGCAACCGTGCACTGACCCATAGCCGCTGCCCGAATTCCTTTTTCCACGCTTTTCGATAGGTGGTTTCCAGGGCGGCATGATCCGGCAGCGTACCTCCCAGATACTGGTTGACCAGATCTGCCTGAAGGATGCCTGTGCGAATTGCCATGGCCATCCCGTTTCCGCTTAATGGATGAATCAGTCGGGCGGCGTCTCCTGACATAAGGATGTGTTCACTGCTAAGTTGTTTCCGGCCAAAATAGATATTGGATATACTGAGTGCCTCCCCGAATAGGGGCTTGGCCCCATTGAGCACCTCCGATAAAGAAGGGTGCTCCTCCAGGAGCCTGTTCGTGCAGGACTCCAGGCCAGGAGTTTCCTTGAAGCGATCCCTGTGAATAAGGTAACAGAAATTGACGGCCCCGGTTTCTGTAACCGACAGTCCTCCATACCCCCCTTGAAATGCATAGAGGCCTACCTGACTGGAAGGATACCGGGCCCTGTAATGCATTTTAATGCCCAACCAGGGGCCTGAATCCCTGAAAAAGTCACGATTGAGCACCCTGTCAAGAGAACTTCTTTTCCCCCAGGCCCCGATCACCTGTCTGGCGCCAAAGGTTTTTCCCCGGGAAACCAAAGAAAACTGCTTCTTATCAAATCGGACTTCTTCCACAGCAGACCACCGAAAGGATACTCCGGCCTCCAGAGCGGCCTGATACAATCTGTGATCGAGCGCATATCGGCTGATTCCGATACCGCCAGGGGAAAGTTGGCTTCGGACTGTATGCCCCCCGGAACTACATAAAAGGAAGCTTTGAATCCTCGGTGCGTCCTGAAGGGGAATTCCGAGTCCAAGGAGATAGGGTACCACTTCAAAGGAAAGATACTCGCCGCATACCTTGTGACGCGGCAGCGGGTGCTTTTCAAAAACAAGCACATCCCTGCCGCGCCTGGCGAGCTCTATGGCCGCTGTCAGGCCTGCCAGCCCTGCGCCGATAACGACAACCTCTCTTTGCTCCACATCTGGAAGGTAAGCTTTTTAAGGAGGACTACCTCAAAAGGGGTGCTAATAGGCCAGCAGTTCGGCAATCGCTTCTTTAAATCGCTGTCTGGGCAGGTAGCCAGCCTCGAGGTTCCTGGCAAAAGGGATGGGTGTCTCCAGCCCCCCTACCCTTCTTGGCGGGGCGTCCAGGTACTCGAAGCAGTGTTCCGTGATCAGGGCGGCAACGTCTGCCATTATGCCCCCGAAAAGGCTGTCTTCCTGAAGAAGCAGGATTTTACCCGTCCTCCGCACGGACTCGTAAATGCTTTCTGTATCCAGAGGGCAAAGGGAGCGAAGGTCCAAAAGGTCGACTTCCCCCAGCCCCAATTCGTCCAGGGTTTCCAGGGCCCAGTGAACCCCGGCCCCATAAGTGATAATGCTGATCCTGGACCCTTCCCTGAGCCGGTTGGCCTTACCGAACGGCAGGGTATAGTATCCCTCCGGGACATCTCCGTAAACACTCCTGTAAAGTGCCTTATGTTCAAAAAAGAGCACAGGGTTCGGGTCGTTTATGGCGGTGGTGAGCAGCCCTTTGGCATCTGCCGGGAATGCAGGATATACCACCTTGAGTCCGGGAACCTTGGTAAACCAGGCCTCATTGGTTTGGGAGTGGAAAGGCCCAGCCCCTACACCAGCTCCGCAGGGCATCCGGATGACGACATCTGCGGGTTGTCCCCAACGGTAGTGTACTTTGGCGAGATAATTCACAATAGGGTTGAAGCCGGTGCTCACAAAATCCCCAAACTGCATTTCAACTACGGCTTTCATACCATTGATCGCAAGTCCCATCCCGGTGGATACAATGGCCGATTCGCAAATAGGGGTATTCCGCACCCGTTCCCTGCCAAACGCCTCGACGAAGCCCTCCGTGACCTTAAAAACACCTCCGTATTCTGCAATATCCTGCCCCATAATCACCAGGTCGGGATGTCGTTCCATCGATTGTCCCAGCCCTTCTGAGATCGCGTCTACAAGTCGAATATTCTTGGAGGTTGAATCCTGATTAAAATGTTTGTATTCAAAGGGATGAAAAACATCGCTTAATTCTTTGCTTAAATCAAATGAAACTGCTGATTCCCCGAAGGCTGCCTCAAGGTTTTCATTGATTTTATGAACGATTTCCTTTTTGATGTCAACCTCATCCTCCTCACTTAGAATGTTGCTTTTCCGCAGGTGGAAAGCGAAATTCTCCAGCGGGTCCCTGGCCGCCCACTGGTCCATTAATTCCTTGGGCACGTATTTGGTGCCACTGGCCTCCTCGTGTCCGCGCATCCGGAAGGTCTTGAACTCAATAAGTACTGGCTTAGGCTTCTTTCGCATCTCCTCGCTGATGGCCTTGATCCGCGAGTAAACCTCCAGAATGTTATTCCCCTCCAGGATATGGGCTTCCATTCCGTAACCCGAACCCCGGTCCGCAAGGTGTTCGCATTTGTACTGCTCTGAAACGGGGGTCGAAAGGCCGTACCCATTGTTTTCTATACAAAAGAGGACAGGGAGGTCCCAAACCGATGCAATATTCAGGGCTTCGTGGAAATCTCCCTCGCTCGTGCCGCCCTCTCCGGTGAATACCGCGGTAATTTTTGCTTCCTTTCTCAATAAATGGGCCAGTGCTATTCCATTGGCCACCCCTAACTGAGGTCCCAAATGGGAGATCATACCCACGATCCGGTGCTGCTGGGACCCAAAATGGAAACTCCGGTCCCGGCCTTTGGTAAACCCACTGGCTTTTCCCTGCCATTGGGCAAAAAGGCGGTTGAGGGGAATCCCTCTTCCGGTGAAAACGCCGAGGTTTCGATGCATGGGCAGGATGTATTCGTCCTCCTGCATGGCTGCGGTAACGCCTACGGCTATGGCTTCCTGCCCCATGCCGCTGAACCATTTGGAAATTTTCCCCTGCCGGAGTAAAATGAGCATTTTTTCCTCGATCAGACGGGAGAGAAGCATGTCCCGGTATAGTGCGAGCTGTATGTCTTCAGACACCTCGTACTTATTGAAATCCATTGAATCCATTACTAAAAGTGGTGGTTCACAGGTTACAAATCTACATATTCCCCGAGGAGGTGGAACAATAATTCTTAACTTTGGGTACCAAAATTAACCAAGGCCCATGAATACGATTCCCAGTGTGGACTTGCGGGAGTTTACCTCCGGTGATCCGGACCGAAAAAATGCGTTCGTGCAACAGATCGGAAATGCCTTTGAAACTATTGGTTTTGTTGCCCTCAGCGGTCATTTTCTCAAGGATTCCCTCGTGGAGAAACTCTATGCGGAGGTCAAGAAATTCTTTGACCTGCCAAATGAGGTGAAAATGAAATACGAGATCCCGGGCATCGGGGGTCAGCGCGGCTATACATCCTTCGGAAAAGAGCACGCCAAGGGTCGCAAGGAAGGCGATTTAAAAGAGTTTTGGCACTTTGGGCAGTACGTGGACGGAGATCCGGTCCTCGCGGCGGAATACCCGGAGAACATACAGGTGGCTGAACTCCCGGACTTTAATATCACGGGTGAGGAAGCGTACAAAATGCTTGAGAAAACCGCCCTATATGTCCTTCGTGCCCTGGCGCTGCACCTCAAGCTACCGGAAACCTATTTCGATGCCTACGTAAAGAATGGG
>CBDUBB010000104.1:0-7711 GCA_965365265.1 uncultured Flavobacteriaceae bacterium | reverse complement strand
TCCACATAGGCCTGGTTCACATTGGTTTCCAAATCCAGTTTGTCCTGTTCCAGTTGCAATTCGGCCCGTTTCACATCTATCTGAGACCTCTTGATGCTATTGCGGGTGTTAAAACCGTTCAAAAACGGAATATTTAACTGCGCCCCATAGGAAATACCGTCCAAAATCCAGAGCTGGTCTGCAAATTTCGGAGTGTAGACTTGTCCCGGATTGTCCGGATCTGGCAGCAGAAGATTGCTGGAATACCGGGTATTGTATTGAAAGAAGGCTCCCAGGGTTGGAGACTGTGCGCCCTTTGCTATTTGCAGGTCCTTTTTGGCCAGTTCCACGTTCATCTCGGAGAACTTGATGTCCTTCCTCCAGTCCAGGGCCTTCTGATAAATCACCTTGGGGGAATTCTCAAGCACATCCGAAGGAGGCACATCATAATCCTCATCCGCTATGTCGAAATTCTGATAATCCGTAATCTGCAACAGTTGGGCCAGGGCAATCCTGGAGAGGAGTACCTCATTTTCATTGTTGATGATTTGTTGTTCCTGATTTGCAGAAGTGGCCTGGACTTCCAGCAAGTCCCCTTCGGGCAAAACCCCTTCCTCAACCTGAGCCCGGGTCCGTTCAAGATCCTGCTGGGTTGCCTCAAACTGGGCCCTTGAGACCTTCAGGGTCTCTTTGTTGGAGAGCACCTGAAGGTAGGCTACTGCTACATTCAGGCGGATATCATCTTTGAGGTTCTGTAACCTGAACTCGTTGGCCAGGGCGTTCATTTTAGCCCTTCGCAGTCGGTTCACATTCCGAAGGCCGTCAAACAGATTTAGAGTTGAAGTAATTCCTCCGTTGGCAGTAGTAATGGCCTCTGTGGTCGGCCGGTTGGAGGAGGGGTCAATGGTAAAACCCTTGTTTCCCCCACCGCTGAGCTGTCCGTTCAACCCCGGAAGGAAATTCCCGATAGCGTCCGATTTGTCTATTTCAGCGTTTTCGAGGTCCAGTTCGAACTGCTGGATGGTCAGGTTGTTATCCTCCGCGTAACGCACACACTCCTCCAGGGTCCATTTCCGGACCTGCCCTGTCAGCATGCCTGCAGTAAGTATGCATAACGCCGTTATGATTCGAATTTTCATGAGTCGTTTTTTGATGGTTATAATAGTGGTTCGTTCAGATGATGCTTGTTGATTATTCGGCCTCTTCCTCTTCACCTTCTTCGTCCTCACCTCTCTTAATGGGCTCGGTTTTGTTCCAGACCTTCACCTTATCCTCCATTTCAAGACCTGAGACAATCTCTACATTAACCCCGTCTGATATCCCGATTTCGATATCCCTACGCTCGAATTGCTGTTCCCCCGTGGCTACTTCCACGTAAGGCTTGTCGGTTTCCCTGTCGAACTGCAGCAGGGCCTCTGGGATCACCATTATGCTGTCCTTCTTTTCCAGGGTAAGCGAGGCGTTGGCGCTGTATCCTGCCCGGATCAGTACGGTGTCACCTACGGCCACATCCCCTTCGATCTTAAATTTAACGGCCCCTGCTTCCTCCACGCCTTTGGGGGCGATGAATTTTAAGATGGCATCAAAATTCTGGTCTTCCAGAGCGCCAAGACTGATCTCCAGAGGCATGCCGACTTTTAGTTTGCCGACTTCCCCTTCATCCACCTGACCTTCGAAGATCATTTTCCCGAGATCGGCAATCGTGGCGATAGTGGTCCCGTCGTTAAAGTTGTTTGACTGAATCACCTGATCCCCCACCTCTACGGGTATTTCAAGGATGGTCCCGTTCACGGTCGCCCTGATATTGGTGTTGGCGCTGGTAGAACCCCCGGCAGATCCCTTCAGGATGATGCGGTAGTCTGCCCTGGCGTTTTCGAGTTCCTGAACTGCCTGGTCATAGCGCAGCTTCAGGTTGTTGAAGTCCTGATTGGAGATCACCCCCCGGTCGTACAGACTCTTGTTCCGGTCGTATTCTATCTTGATGTTGTTCAGAGCCAGCTCCGCATTTCGAACCCGCCCGCGGGACTGGTTGAGGGCCTGTTCATTGGGCACCACGCGAATCGTGGCGATCAGGTCCCCGGTACGGACATCATCGCCTTCTTCTTTGAAGATCTTGTCTATGATCCCTGAAATCTGAGGCTTGATCTCGATTTCCTCCTCCGGGATAACCTTTCCGGTCGCCACGGTCTTCAGTTCGATGGTGGAGACAAATGGAGTCTTCGTATCGTAGGTGACGGCGGACTTGCTGTTGGTCTTGATAAAATAGGTAGCAGCCCACATGGCCCCGAGTACCAGGATTGCGATCAATCCATATTTTACGAACTTGTTCATTGCTAATGTTGGTATTAAGTTTCTCTGTTAATGGTTTATTCTTCTCGTAATGCGTCAATAGGTTTTATGCTCACGGCTCGCTGGGCGGGAATAAGTCCGATCAGGGTCCCGAGCACCACCATCACCAACAGGGCACCGATTACCAGCGGAATGGGTACCGTCGGGTTGGTATAGGGAAAATCCGTATTGTCCGCCGTCATTTTGTTGATTATACTGAGCACCCCGGCCCCGAGGATGATGCCAATGATCCCTGCCAGCATGGTCAGGAAAACGGACTCGAGCAGAATGAGGGAACGCACTTCTCCGGGGGTGGCCCCCAGGGCACGTCGGATCCCTAATTCCTTGGTCCGTTCCTTGACGGAGATCAGCAGGATGTTTCCGATGCCGATCACCCCGGCCAGGATGGTCGCAAGGCCCACAATGAGGGAAAGGAAGGTGATCCCGCGGGCAAAGCCCATGATGCGGCTGAATATTTCTCCGAGGTTGAAGGATCCAAAGGCCCGTTCATCGTCGGGATGTACCCGGTGGATCCCCTTGAGTATCCTTTTAACGTCTTTTTCTACCTGTACCACATCTGCATCGTCATAAGCGGCAATTGTGAAGAATTGTGCATTGTCCCCCGTATTGTACAGGCTCCGGAAGGTTGCGAAGGGAATATAGATGTCCCCGTCCGTACCGAAAGGGGTGGTCTGAGTAAATTTATGTACCCCCACCACCTGGAAATAAACGCCATCGATTCGTATGAACTTCCCTACCGGTTCCTCGTCCTCCTCGAAGAGTTCCTGCTGTACGCGCTCCCCGATCACACACACCTTGCGGGTATTATCCATGTCTTCTTCATTGATGAAGCGACCGTTGTCGTAAATCTTCTGGGTGGCCATTTTGGCAATGTCCGGCACATATCCGTAGACGGGGTAGTTATTCGAAGTCAGGCTGCGAACCACCTGAGCCCCTTCTCCCCCGAAAACACCTTTAGTGTTGACAGGAGCGATATATTCTATGTCCGGGATCCGGTTCTTGAGCACCTGTGCATCCCCGACCCGTAAGCGGAGGCTGCGGCCTATTTTATAACCTGCGTAGGGGATGCTCGTCCGCTGTGACCAGGCCCAAAGGCTGTTTTTTGCAACGGTTTCAAAGTTCCGTTCAAATCCGTTGTCCAGCCCTTTGGAGGCTCCTGCCAGGGCGATGTAGATAAAAATCCCCCACAGTACCCCAATCACCGTGATGATGGTACGGGTCCGGTTCTTTCCTATGGATCCAAAGATCTCCTGCCAGGTATTTTTATCAAATAAAAATCGCATATTATTCGTCTCTAAGGGCCACAATGGGTTTTATGCGTGCCGCGCGCCGGGCGGGCACATACCCCGCGATCCCCCCGAAAATGATCAGGATTATGGTGGCAAAAACCGCCACCCCGATACTGATGAACGGGTTGGTTATGAAATAATCCTCTTTCAGCTTGTTTCCGATCCAGCTCAGCAACCCCACTCCGATCAACATGCCCGTGAATCCGGACACGGTTGTGATGAAAACAGATTCCAGGAGGATGGAGCTGATCACGTTAATGGGGGTGGCGCCAATGGCTTTGCGAATTCCAATTTCCTTGGTCCGCTCCTTGACCACGTATACCATTATATTGCTAATTCCAATAATCCCGGCGATGATGGTCCCGAAGGCCACAATGGTGACAATCAGTTGCAGCACCCCGGCAAAATCCTGGTTCTGCTTCAGCTGCTCGGCCACATTGCGCACAAAGAAACCGTTCTGGTCGTCCGGGCTGATGAATTTTTTATCCTTCAGGAACCGGGTCAGGTTCCGCTCGAAGGCCATGGCTCCGGTATACCCGAGTTCCGGCTTGAACTGAACGACGATCTGGCCGATTTTATCCGTGTTTTTTTCAATAAGCTGGCGGGTGGTGTAGGGGATGTAGCTTTGCCGTTCCTCGTTGTCACCCCCGTCGTCCTGAAATACTCCCACTACCTTGAAGACACTGCCTCCGATATCGATAAATTTCCCGATGGAATTCCTGCCGCCGAACAGGTCGACCTCCACAAGACGGCCAATGACCGCATTTCGGGTCCGCTCTTCCACATCGCGCTGATTGATATAGCGCCCCTTCATCATGATGGTTTCCTCGGGAAACTGCTGTCCCCAGTCCACCCCTATGGTCGTGTAGTTATTGGTTTCCTCACCGTATATAACATCTGCAGAACGGAATATCCGGGGGGAGATGTTCTCCACGAACATGGGGAAGTTATCCTCTATGTCCCTGAGGTCTGAATTATCAAATTCAATGGTCCGGTTGGACTTGTACCCTTTATAGGGGATGGTGGTCCTACCCGGGAAAATGTAAAAAACGTTCGTGGCATCGCTCCCGAAGGCCTCGTTAAAGGTGTTGACCAGGCCGTTGCCCATCCCGTACAGGGTAATGAATATGAGGATCCCCAGGGCTACGGTAAAGCCCGAGAGAAAGGTCCGGAGTTTGTTCTTCCGGATCGTCGTGAATATTTCCCGCCAGGTATCCCTACTGAACATACTCGGAAGCCCTTACCTGCTCTATTTCCTTGTCTTCCACGATCACCCCGTCCCGCAAGTGCACGATTCGCTTGCACATATGGGCGATGTCATCCTCGTGGGTCACTACCAGGATGGTGTTACCCAGATCGTTGATTTTCTGGATCAAATCCATCACCTCGTAGGAGGTTGTGGAATCGAGAGCACCGGTAAGCTCATCAGCAAGCAATACCTTGGGTTCTGCCACCATGGCGCGGGCTACCGCCACACGCTGTTTCTGCCCCCCGGACAGCTCACTTGGAAGGTGGTGGGACCATTCCTTCAGGCCCACCTGTTCCAGGTACTTCATGGATTTTTCCTGTCGCTCTTTCCTGCTCACCCCCTGGTAGTACAACGGGAGGGCTACGTTTTCCAGGGCAGTTTTATAATTGATCAGGTTAAAAGACTGAAAAATAAAGCCCAGGAACTTGTTGCGGTAATTGGCTGCTTTGGTCTCATTGAGGTTTTTGATGGGCATCCCATCGAGGTAATATTCGCCTGAATCCGCCACGTCCAACATCCCCAGAATATTCAAAAGGGTTGATTTACCGGATCCGGATGAGCCCATTATGGCCACGAGTTCACCTTCCTTTACATTAAAGTTGATTCCCTTCAGGACATGCAAGGTATTGCTGCCCATTTTATAGGATTTGTGGAGATCTTTTATTTCAATCATGGTTGGTTAGTGCTTTATCCGCTCTGTGTGTTAGACCGCGAAGATGCCTATTTGTTACACAGGATATTGTAAATTTTATGTTAAAACCCGTGAGGATCAGCCTTCTTCTGAGGCCAGGGCATTCCAAACTTTAATGGCATCCCCTTCCCCAAGTCCGGATTTTACTTCCACGTAGATACCGTCACTAACCCCCAGTTCGATTTTGCGACGTTCAAACTGCTGGTCCGAAATCATGACCTCCACAAAGGGTTCTTTTGTCTCATCGTCAAACTGCACCAGGGCCTCCTTGATGGCCAGCACACTGTCCGCCCGGTCCAGGATGATGGAGGCGTTCGCGCTCAGTCCGGCCCGGATAAAGACTTCCTCCTGTTTTTCCAGGGTCCCCTTGATTTCGAACTGAATGGCGCCGTTTTCGGCCTTCCCCTTCGGCGCAATATAATCCAATACAGCCGGGAACACTTTGTCCTCGAGGGCACCCACCGTTATTTCCAGGGGAAGGTCCTCGTGGATCTTCCCCACTTCAGATTCGTCCACCTTTCCCTCAAAGATCATCTTGTCCACATCGGCGATGGCGGCAATCGTAGTCCCTTCGTTGAAGGTATTGCTCTCAATAACCTGGTTTCCTACCTCAACCGGCACTTCCAGCACCATTCCGCTTACGGTGGAACGGATCATGGTGTTCGCAGCACTGCTCAGTCCGCTTGTCGTTCCGGTACGAACGATGTCGTACCGCTTGTTGGCTGCGGAATAGGCCTGTTTCGCCTGGTCATAGGACACCTGGGCCCGATCCAGGTCGGCCTGGGAGATCACCCCCCTGTCAAAAAGCTGTTGCTGCCTTTTGAAATTGCGCTGTTGGTCATTGAGGGTGATCTTGGCATCCTCAATGGCATTTTTGGCATCGTTCAGGGCATTGAGGTTGGGCACCACCTTGATCCTGGCAAGCAGGTCCCCTGTCTTGACATAATCCCCTCCCTCAACGAAGACTTCCTCGATTACCCCGGAAATATTGGGTTTGATCAGTACTTCCTCCAGCGGAAGTATGCTTCCGGTGGCTACCGTCTTTTTCACGATATCCTGACGGGTAGGCGTCTCTGTCTGGTAGACTATGGGGTCTTCTGCATTTTTCTGGTACAGGTAATACATAGCCCCTGAAAAGGTGACCAGGATTGCCACAAGGATGAAGATGGTTGCAGATTTTTTCATCGCGGTTCGTATTTAGTATTTAAATATTCTTAACGGTTTTCTTTACTCAGTTCTTAAAGCATCAATGGGCTTGATCCGGATGGCGCTCTGGGCCGGAATGAACCCGGCGAGCAACCCGGACACGATCAGGATCGTAAGGGCGGCCACCACCACGCCCAAACTCACGCTCGGGCTCATAAACATATCCACGGGCCCGTTCATATCTAGCAGCGCATTGATGCCATAGATAAAAAGGGCCCCCAGGCTGATCCCGGCCATCCCGGAAATCAGGGTGAGGAAGAGGGATTCCAGCAGGATTTGCATCCGGATGCTCCAGGGCTGTTCCCCAAGGGCCCTGCGAATCCCAATTTCTTTGGTCCGTTCCTTTACGACGATCAGCATGATGTTGCTCACGCCTATGATCCCCGAGAGCAACACCAGGATTCCCACGAAATAGGCGATAAAGCGCATGGCTCCAAAAAGGCTCTCAATGCGGTTGTACTGTTCAAACAGGTCAAAGTATCCAATGGCCCGTTGGTCCTCCGGGTGCACCCGGTGCTTTTCCTTTAAAAATCCTACAATGTCTTCCTTCAGGGAGGTTATGGAGGTGCCATCCTCAGCCGTTATGATCATCCACCCTACATTATCTGCCCGGTTGAATGCCAGGGAGAATGCGGTAAAGGGCACAAAAATCTGCTTTTGCCCCTCTTCTCTGTCTCCGTTGGAAGCCCGCTTCTTGTAGGTGCCCACCACTTTAAAGTTCACCCCCTGTATTTTGATGTAACTGCCCAGCACTTCTTCCCCGGGTTCATAAAGGTCCGTCACCACCCCCAGGCCGATCACGGCCACCTTACGATTATCGTTGATATCATTTTGGTTGATAAACCGGCCCCGGGTGATCTGCATGGGTTCCTGTCCAATAAACTCAGGGTAATCCCCGTAGATGTTATAGGCCCCGGTTCGAATTCCCCTCACCACATTGTTGCTTCC
>CBDUBB010000103.1:0-7764 GCA_965365265.1 uncultured Flavobacteriaceae bacterium | reverse complement strand
GTTTTTCTTCGTCCTGGCCATGTTCCTGATCATCTCGGGAAAGTGGTTGCTGGGCAGCCTGCCCTATGCGCTGTCCATTGGGGTGAAGTTGTTCCCAATGCTGTTCCTGCCCCTGATCCTTCCGCTGCTGGGATGGAAGCGGAGTACAGTGTTCTATATGGGAACGGCGCTCTTCCTGGCGCTGGGGGTATATCCCCTTTTTTTTCCTGAATTCACAGAGCATTATGCCCGGACACTGAAACTTTGGTTCTCCAATTTTGAATTCAATGCAGGGGTGTACAATGCCATTGAGCAGGTGGCCGTCTGGCAGGGTGCCAAACCCTGGGAATTCATCAAGGAGTACGGAGCCGTTGTCCCGGCCATCATAGCTCTGGTGACCCTTTTGGCGAGCCTGCTTCCCTCCATGAAACAACCAAAGTACTGGTTCACGGGGGCCCTGATGATCTCCTGCCTGTATTTCTTCACCGCCACTACAGTGCACCCCTGGTATATAATCTTTCCCCTGCTGCTTGGGGTCTTTACAAATTTCAGGTTTATCATCCTGTGGTCAGCGACGGTTATCCTCAGCTATTCGGCTTACGGGGCTTCGGAAGTTCAGGAACGTCCCCTGATACTTCTTATTGAATACCTTCCTGTTTTCGGGTTCCTGATTTATGAAATCCTCAGAAATAACAAAAATCTGACCCTTTCTGGCAAAAAAAACCAAGGGCATGCTGCCAGTTAAATTATTTTTATACATTTGAGTAGCAATGACTGAACAAAGGCTTCATAACATCTTTTCCCGGGGATTTCATCCGGAACCCTTTCGCCCTGTACGCCGTCGCCGCCCGTAAGGGTGTTCTTCTGTATTGGAATTAGGTGAGTCCAATTCCGCTTCCGTCCGACTTTTAACTTTCTATTCTCTTTTAATCAACTGGCAATGAAAATAGTAGTTGCTGATGCTTCACATATAAAATACGCCCAGGTCATTTGCGATACCATCGCAGATTCCGCCAAAGTTCGCGGTACCGGTATTGCCAGGCGGACCCCGGATTATGTCATTAAAAGGTTAAAGAACGGGAATGCTGTTATCGCCCTGGACGGTGAAAAGTTTGCAGGCTTTTGTTATATCGAGGTGTGGGGGCACCAGAAATACGTGGCCAACTCGGGGCTGATCGTACATCCCGACTACCGGCATCAGGGGCTCGCCAAAAAGATCAAGAAAGCCGCCTTTGACCTTTCACGGAAAAAATTTCCCGATGCCAAAATCTTCGGGATTACCACGGGGCTGGCCGTTATGAAGATCAATTACGAGCTGGGATACCGTCCCGTTACCTTTTCTGAACTCACCGATGACCCGGAATTCTGGAAAGGGTGCCAGACCTGCAAGAATTTTGACATCCTTACGCGGACCGAACGCAAGATGTGTCTCTGCACCGGCATGCTCTTCGACCCGGAGGAATCGACGAAAAAGGAAGGGAAACTGGACAAGAAATCATTTGAACGCCTCTGGAGAATCAAGCAGAAACTCCCATTTAAAAAGAAAAAACCATGAAAAAACTCGTACTGGCCTACAGTGGGGGCCTGGACACTTCCTACTGCGCCCATTACCTTTCCCAACAGGAAGGCTTTGAGGTCCGCGCCGTAACGGTCAATACCGGGGGCTTTGATGCGGAGGAGCTCAAATCCATCCGCAAGAGGGCCCTGGAACTCGGCGCCAGCAGTTACCTGGCTATTGATGCCGTGGAGTCCTTTTACGACGCTGTGGTCAAATACCTGATCTTTGGCAATGTCCTGCGAAACAACACCTATCCCCTGTCGGTTAGCGCCGAACGTATTGTTCAGGCGCTTGAAATAGTAACGTACGCCAGGTCAGTAGGGGCGAGCCATATAGCCCATGGGAGCACGGGTGCCGGCAATGATCAGGTTCGCTTTGACGTGATTTTCCAGATCATGGCACCGGATATTGAAATTCTCACCCCCATCCGGGATGGAAAACTCTCCAGGGAAGAAGAAATATCATACCTTCAGGATGCGGGGATACCCTACTCCTGGGAAAAGGCCAAATATTCCATCAACAAGGGCCTCTGGGGTACTTCTGTGGGAGGGGATGAAACCCTGGGTTCCCGTAAACCCCTTCCGGAGCAAGCCTACCCGAGCCAGTTAAAGCAAAAAGACCCTACATCAGTGGTTTTGGAATTTGAACAGGGCGAAATCATTGCCGTGGACGGTGAGAAGGACACCCCGGTCGCCAATATCCAAAAACTGGATGCCCTTGCCTCCGAATATGCCATCGGCCGAGACATACATGTGGGGGATACCATTATAGGCATCAAGGGCCGGGTTGGCTTCGAGGCCGCGGGCCCCCTGATTTTAGTGAAGGCACATCACCTCCTTGAAAAACATACCCTCAGTAAATGGCAGCAATACCAGAAAGAACAGTTGGGAAGCTTTTACGGGATGCTCCTTCACGAGGGACAGTTCCTCGACGAGGTGATGCGGAATATCGAACGTTTCCTGGAAGACACCCAACGCTTTGTTAGCGGAAAGGTATTCGTAGGCCTGCATCCCTACAGGTTTGAGCTGGAGGGTATTGAATCAGAGTTCGACCTGATGAACGCCGCCTTTGGCAGCTATGGCGAAATGAATAAGGGCTGGACGGCTGAAGACGCCCGTGGTTTTATCAAAATCCTGTCTAATTCGGGCCGTATTGCCCACCAAATTCATCGACAAAAATGATCCGAACAGGAGTCATAGGAGGTTCCGGGTATACGGGGGGAGAACTTATCCGTCTGCTGCTCAGGCATCCGGAGGTGAAACTGGAATTTGTTTTCAGCACTACCCGGGCCGGGAAACCTCTTCACCATGCCCATCCGGACCTGCTTGGGCAGACCGATCTGTGTTTTACGGACCAGGCAGACCTGGGAGTGGATGTCGTCTTCCTCTGTCTTGGACACGGGAATTCCGGGAAGTTCCTGTCGGAATGGGAATTCAGCCAAAACACCCGTGTAATAGACCTCAGCAATGAATTCCGCCTGGGATCCAACGCTGCGCCGGGGGACCGTAGCTTTATATACGGACTGCCTGAATACCAAAAGACTGCTATCAGCAATGCACGGAACATTGCCAACCCGGGGTGTTTTGCCACCGCCATCCAGCTGGCGCTGCTGCCCCTGGCGTCGCATAACCTTCTCAAGGCACCTGTGCATATAAACGCCATAACGGGAAGTACCGGCGCGGGTGCCGGCCTGTCCGAGACCACCCATTTCAGCTGGCGCAATAACAACATGTCCTGGTATAAGCCCTTCACCCACCAGCATCTGGGCGAAATCAGCCAAAGCCTGGAGGGGTTGCAGGATGAAAAGCCAGACCTTTTGTTCCTACCCCTCAGGGGGAATTTCAGCAGGGGCATTTTTGCCACGGCCTACACCACCTTTTCCGGATCCCTGGAGGAGGCCGGGGAAATGTATAAGGCCTACTACCGGGACGCAAAGTTTACGCTGCTGACGGATACCCCCCCTACCCTCAAGCAGGTTGTAAACACCAATGCGGCCCATCTGCACCTGCACAAACACGGGAAAGTGCTGCTTATCACCTCTGTGATCGATAACCTCCTGAAGGGTGCCTCGGGACAGGCGGTACAAAATATGAACCTGATGTTCGGGATTCCTGAAAGCAGCGGGTTGGAACTTAAAGGAATCGGATTCTAATATAAAAATGTGAACTCATGAAAATTGCCATCATAGGGGCCGGAAACCTGGGCCTTTCCATAGCAACCGGAATTCTCCACAGCGGCGGGGCCACCAGCATGTACCTCACCAGACGGAACCTCCATGCCCTGAAGGAATACGAGGCTTACGAAAACGTGACGGTCACTACCGACAACCGGAAGGCGGTTTCGGAATCTGACATTCTCATTTTTGCCGTGCAGCCGGTACATTTCGCCTCCATCCTGGATTCGGTTCAGGATCTGCTACACGAAAATCACGTTTTGATCTCAACCATTACCGGATTCAGCCTGTCCGGTATTGAGGGGATCGTGGGAAGCCAGCGATATATCATCCGTGCCATGCCCAATACGGCCATTTCGGTGGGGCGATCCATGACCTGCCTCTGCAGCAATGAAGCCGGCACAAAACGGCTTGAGCTCGCCCAGGCCATATTCCATCGCATGGGGCATTCCATGGTCATTCCGGAAAGCCAGATGCAGGCTGCCACGGTCATCTGTGCGAGTGGGATCGCTTTCTGGATGCGCCTGATCCGGGCCACTACCCAGGGGGCCATCCAACTGGGCTTCGATGCCAGGGAGGCCCAGGAACTGGCAATGCATACCTGCAGGGGAGCCGCCGAACTCCTAATTAGCTCAGGCAGGCACCCCGAGGAAGAAATAGACCGGGTTACCACGCCTATGGGTTGCACCATCGAGGGATTGAATGAAATGGAACATCAGGGGCTCAGTTCTTCCCTGATCCGCGGCATCGTTTCTTCCTTTGACAAGATTTCACAAATCCGAAAAGGCTGAACCATGGACTTGTTTCAGGTATATCCGCTTTTTGAAATCACCCCTGTGAAGGCAGAGGGATGTTGGATTACGGATAAAGAGGGCAGCCGGTACCTCGATCTCTATGGGGGCCATGCTGTGATTTCCATCGGGCATTCGCATCCACACTTTGTAAGACGGTTGGAGGAACAACTGCACCGGATCGCATTTTACAGCAACTCCGTGCGCAACCCCCTTCAGGAGGCACTTGCACAAAAGCTCGGCAGGGCCAGCGGCCTGGAGGACTACCACCTCTTCCTCTGCAATTCCGGGGCAGAGGCCAATGAAAATGCCCTCAAGCTGGCTTCCTTCCAAACGGGAAAAGCAAGGGTAATCGCCTTTGAGCACAGTTTCCATGGCCGTACCTCCGCGGCTGTGGCCGCCACGGACAACCCGGGCATAGTGGCTCCTCTGAATGCCCAGCATCAGGTAACATTCCTGCCTTTGAATGATGCCGGGGCACTTGAAAGTGAGCTGGCAAAAGGGGACATATGTGCAGTGATCCTGGAATCCATTCAGGGCGTGGGGGGACTGTCAATGGCAGAAACCTCCTTCCTTGAGGAGGCCGACCTTTTGTGCCGAAAATACCAGGCGATTTTGATAGCCGATGAGGTTCAGAGCGGTTTTGGAAGGACCGGAGATTTTTTTGCTTTCCAGCGTGCACAGATCCGACCGGGAATTATTTCCATGGCGAAAGGCATGGGCAATGGGTTTCCCATTGGGGGTATCCTGATCCATCCGGAATTCAAAGCCAGGCATGGCCTGCTGGGAACGACCTTCGGGGGCAACCACCTTGCCTGCGCTGCGTCCCTGGCAGTCCTCGAGGTACTCGATAAAGAAGGTCTCCTGGAAAATGCCCGGGAAATGGAAACCTACTTCCGCCATAGGGCAGAAGAGCTGCCGGAACCTGCCAGGGTAAAGGGAAGGGGGCTGATGCTGGGACTGGAATTCAATTTTGAAATCGCAGGGCTGCGGAAGCGGCTTATTGAGACCCACCGGATTTTTACGGGAAGTTCCAAAAATAAAAACCTGCTGCGGATCCTGCCGGCCCTGAACATTGACCGGGGCTCCCTCGACCTTTTATTCAAGGCCCTTGAAAAAGAACTCACATGAACCACTTTTTAAATATTGATCACATCACAGACCTGGATCACTGGCTGGTAAAAGGAAGGGAACTGGCCAAAACCCCAGACCAGTATAAAAGCCTGGGGGCAGGAAAAACTCTGTGCCTCCTTTTCTTCAACAGCAGCCTGCGCACCCGTCTAAGCACCCAGAGGGCTGCCCGTTTACTGGGTCTTGAGGTCATGGTCATGAATTTCGGGGCCGAGGGTTGGAATTTAGAGATGGAGGATGGTACCCGCATGGACGGGGGGGCTGCCGAACACATCAGGGAGGCCGCCGGGGTGGTCGGGCAGTATGCGGACCTGATCGGAGTCCGCGCCTTTGCCGCCCTGGAGGATCCCGAAAAAGACAGGGCCGAAAAAGTCCTGAAGGGTTTTGAGAAGTATGCCGGGGTACCCCTGCTGAATCTTGAGAGCGCAACGGCCCATCCCCTGCAGGCCCTGGCGGACGCCCTGACCATTGTCTCCAACAAAAATAAGGACCGGCCCCGGGTGGTGTTGTCCTGGGCACCACACCCAAGGGGCTTACCTCAGGCAGTACCGAATTCCTTTGTGCGAATGATGAGGAAAATGCCCGTTGAACTGCTGATAACTCACCCGGAAGGCTATGAACTGGACCCGGCTCAGGTGGGGCCCTACCAACCGGTCTATGACCAGGCTTCTGCCCTGGAAGGGGCTGATTTTGTATATGTGAAAAACTGGAGTAGCTTCAAACAATATGGAGAGATACTCTCAGAGGATCCTGCCTGGATGATGACCAGTGAAAAACTGGCCAGCGCCCATTTCATGCACTGCCTACCGGTTCGACGCAATGTCGTTGTGGAAGACGCGGTACTGGACGGAGACCGCTCCCTGGTCCTTGAACAGGCCTCAAACCGAACCATCGCTGCCCAGCTGGCCCTCTTGCACATGCTGGAGGCACTTTAATTACAAGGATGAAAGAACGGATCACAGTCGTTAAGATCGGAGGGGCCTTCCTGGAGGACGAAACCCGTTTGGAAATGATCAGCCGGGAGTTCGCTTCCATGGAGGGGAAACGTATCCTGGTGCATGGGGGTGGGAATCGGGCCAGTCAGATAAGTCGTGCCCTTGGAATTGAGCCGAAGCTTATAGGTGGCCGAAGGATCACTGATCGCAAAACCCTGGAGGTGGTAACCATGGTCTATGGCGGCTGGGCCAACAAGACCCTGGTCGCCCGCTTACAGTCCCTGGGGTGTAATGCGATAGGTCTGAGCGGGGCCGATGCGGACCTGATCCGCGCGGTCCGTCGCCCTGTTAAGGAGGTGGATTACGGGTATGTCGGCGATGTAGAATCCGTAAACGTGGCATCCCTGAAATCCCTTCTGCAGGCCGGGCTAACCCCTGTTTTCTGTGCGCTTACCCACGATGGGAAGGGACAACTCTTAAATACAAATGCAGATACGGTGGCCGCGGAAATTGCAAAGGCACTTGGCAGGGAATACCGCACAAGGCTTTACTACTGCTTCGATAAAAAAGGGGTCCTCAGGGATATAAATGATCTAAACAGCGTCATCCCCCACCTGGACCATGCCACCTTCAGGGACCTGGAGCGGAAAGGGATCATCGCAGAAGGGATGATGCCAAAATTACACAACTCCTTCATGGCGCTTGAAGGAGGGGTGGAGGAAGTCTGCATCGGCCCGCCGGAGCTTATGACCGGAACCGCCGATGCCTTTACCAAACTCAGTTTATGAATACATTAGAGCACCTGACCAAATCCGCTATCGGGCTTTTAGAACGGCTGATTCAAACACCCTCGTTTTCGGGGGAGGAGCAAAATACGGCCCGATTGATAAATGACTGGCTAAGGAACCTGGGAATCCCCTGCTGGCAACACGGTAACAATATCATAGCCCAAAATCGGGAATTCAGCCCCGGAAAGCCCACCCTCCTGCTGAATTCACATCACGATACCGTCAGGCCGAACAAGGCCTATACGCGGGATCCGTTTGAGGCCCGGATCGAAGATGGAAAATTGTTCGGCCTGGGAAGCAACGATGCCGGTGGCTGCCTGGTATCCCTCTTGGCAACCTTCGCCTACTGGTATCCCAAAAAAAATCTATCCCACAACGTGGTTTTGGTCGCCTCAGCGGAGGAGGAGAA
>CBDUBB010000102.1:0-7777 GCA_965365265.1 uncultured Flavobacteriaceae bacterium | reverse complement strand
CGTAATCCCAAACTCCTTTGCGTAATCCACCGCCAGGGAAGAGGGGGCTGAGACTGCCGCCAGAAAAGGGATCCCCGCCTTAAATGCCTTGATCGTTATTTCATAGGAAATCCTGCCGCTGACCGTCATCGCCCTGGCTTGTTTCAATTTGTCATTTAGCAGGAGCCACCCGATAACCTTGTCCACGGCGTTGTGCCGCCCGATATCCTCGCGGACTACCAGCAGGGAACCCTCGGCGTCAAAAACGGCCGCGGCGTGGGTACCCCCTGACTGCTTAAAATCGTGCTGGCCCCGGTTCATTTGAGAAAACATATCCGTAAACTGGTAGGCCGGGAACACTTCGGCAGCCTGGATGGCTTCCCCTTCAAAGGCATCTTCCCCCAGTTCCGTCTTTCCGCAAATCCCACAGGAAGAAACGGATAACAGGCTTCGGCTGTTTGAATAACCCCTTCCCAGATAGGACTCGGGGATCTCAAGGTCCACTACGCTTACCACCCCGGCTTCATTTTCCTCGGCAGGGACCAGGGGAGGATGGAAATGAGCGGAAGTAACAATATCCTCACTGTGAAGGATTCCGCGGACCAGTTCCCCATCTGCGCCAGGAGTACGCATGGAAAGGGTGAAAGGTTTGCCATTGATCCGAACCTGGAGGGCCTCTTCCACAGTAAGGGCGTCCAGGACCAGGGCTTCCCCGTCCAGGTCAAATTTCTTTCCCTCATAGTTTCTCGTGGCCATGGATCCATTCGTTTTTAAATGTGCACGACTTGCCCCAATTAAAGATACTGGTTTTTAGATAAATCAGACAGAGTCCGGGCTTGAGGAGTTGTTCAGCCCCCGGGCGGTTTGAACCAGGAGGCATATTTCACATAAGCCGCTGCGATCCGCTCAATCTGCCCCTGACTGAGTTCCGGACTGATGTCTTTGATCTTCCGGGCGGGCATGCCCGCAAACACGGAGCCTTCCGGCACCACAGTCCCCTGGGTCAGCACGGCCCCTGCCGCGATGATGCTGTTTCGTCCCACCACGCAGCCATCCATAATGATGCTGCCCATCCCCACGAGCACATTATCGTGGAGGGTACAGCCGTGCACAATGGCATTATGGGCAATGGAGACGTTATTTCCTATTTCTGTTGGGGCCTTCTGGTAGGTGCAATGGATAATAGCGCCATCCTGGACGTTAACCCGGTTGCCCATTCGAATGTAGTGCACATCGCCCCGGATAACTGCATTGAACCAAATACTGCACTCATCTCCCATAACAACATCCCCCACAACGACCGCGTTTTCCGCGATAAAACAATCCTTCCCGAATACCGGGGCTTTGCCCCTGACTTCCTGTATGATCGGCATGCCTGTCTGCTTTTTCACCTAAAGGTATAAAAAGACGCGCCTCCCTGTTAAGAGAGCCACGGGATATTTGAACAGGCTATAGGAGAAGGGGCATCGGTTTAATAATTAACGGCCGGACACTTGCAGTCATAACGCTTGGCCGTAAGTTGACCGAAATCATAGCCAAGGGGGATCTGGTGGAACCCGCCGTTGTCCAGACGGATATCCCCGGATTGATAGGAATAGTTATAGGCAAACATGAAATTACCTACATTGACACCGACAAGGGGGGTGAAAAGCTGAAGTCGCTGTTCCCCGAATGTCCCATTGACCAGGAATTGCGCCCCGTTGAAACTCCGCCGATAGGACAATCCGGCCCAAACGGTCCCAAAACCCACTTCCCGGTATACCTTGGCATTTGCATCAAGAGTCCGCTCTTCCGTAAATTCGGTCATTTGCAGGAGTACCGAAGGTTCGATCTGCCAAGCTCCCTTTCCAAAAACATATCCAACCGAAAAAAGGTACCGCCTCAGGTTATCGAACTCAATGGCTGTATACAAATCCCGCCCGCTTCCCAACAGGTTCAAAACGCTGAAATGCGCATAGAATTCGAGGTAGTTGTAGGATACCCCCAGGTCCAGATTGAAGTAGCCAACACTGTTGCGGCCGCCCGTGATGATGGGGTCCGCAATGATCGACCGGAATTCCGATTCATCCAGGCTGCTCTGGATATAACCGGCACTCAATCCAAAAGAAAGTTGGTTCAGGGCGCGATAATCTGAACTGAAGGGCAGATGGTGCGCATAGGAGAGTTTAAATCCCGTCTGGGAATGGTATCCATTGGCATCGTTGAACACAATGGCACCTACCCCGCTTCGGGAATAGGGAATCCGGTAGTGGAAGCTCAGGGTTTGCAGGTTAGGCGCCTCGTCTACACTGAACCACTGTTTCCGTGCGGTAAGGCGTATCTTACCCCCCTCTCCAATCCCAGCCATGGAGGGATGGACGAGGTAGTAGTTATCTGTCAGGTAGTCAAAATATACCGGAATGCCCTCCTGGGCTTTCATTGAAGGAATACCCAATGCAGCCAGGCAAATAAGAAATAGGATGAGTCGTTTCATTCAAGAAGGCCGGTGTGCCTTTATCGATCAGGCGGTTTAACATAGTCTATAACGGCGGATACAGTACATTATTATCTGGCGCTTTCCAGTTAAAATACCTTATTTTTGTCGAAAATTTTCCATCTATGAAAGAGTATGTGATTACGGTACAGGAAACCAACCATCCGGCCATCCTTAAATTCGAGGCAAACCAGCCCCTGGTACAGGAGGGAAATTACGAATACAAGAACATAGATGAGGCCAGTGGTTCCCCTCTGGCACAGCAGCTCTTTTACCTTCCATTTATCAAGACCGTATACATTTCCGGAAATTTTATAGCCCTGGAACGATTTGATATTGTTCAATGGGAGGATGTGAAGGACGAAGTGGCCCAGCAACTGGTGGAATACCTGAATTCAGGAGCCCCGGTGGTAAATGAAGAGGTGCGCAAAACCAGGGTTGCCGTTACGGTGTATGCTGAAGTGACCCCAAATCCGGCAGTCATGAAGTTTGTGGCCAACAAAAAGCTGGTTCCCGGGGTGTTTGAATTCAAGAATATCGATGAGGCGTCAGACTCGCCCCTGGCCCAGAAGCTCTTTCAATTTCCGTACGTCAGGGAAGTTTTCATGGACCTAAATTATATTTCGGTCACCAAATATGAGGTGGCGGACTGGAACGAGGTGACCATGGAGCTAAGGGAAATGATCCGCGAATACCTCGCAGACGGCAATCAGGTGCTTAAAGAGGGAGCCCAACCCAAACAGCCCGAGGGAGCTGCCGGCAATTCAGCCGGAGCTCCGGATCTCGACCCGACTTCCAGGGAAATCATCAGCATTTTAGAGGAATACGTGAAACCGGCCGTGGCCAGTGACGGGGGAAACATCGTTTTCCAATCCTATGAGGCAGAAACCAAAAAGGTGCATGTAGTGTTACAGGGGGCCTGCAGCGGCTGTCCTTCCTCCACTTTCACCCTAAAAAACGGCATAGAAACCATGTTGCAGAACATGATGGGCGACAAGGTTTCCGAGGTGGTGGCAATCAACGGTTAATTAATCGTTACGGGCTTGGGATTAACAGGGTAAATTGGTATCTTTTGAGAGAATCAAAAAATATCCCTTATGTCACTTTTAAAAGTAATTGAAATTCTTGCCAACTCAGACAAGAGTTGGGAAGACGCGGCCCAAAACGCGGTGTCCCATGCTTCTAAAACCATCAAGCACATCCGATCTGTAAACATTCAGAATCAAAGTGCCACGGTAAAGGATGGAAAAATCTCGCAGTACCGCGTAAATGTCAAGATCTCCTTTGAGGTTGAATAATCCACAACGAAATGGATTTTACCGGCGCCCCTTCAGGGCGCCTTTTTTTAAGCAAACCACACCGTGAGAAAATCTGAGCCCAACGCCCTGATACACGAAAGCAGTCCCTACCTGCTTCAGCACGCCTATAACCCTGTTCAGTGGGAGGGCTGGCACGACACCACCCTGGAACACGCCCAGAAATCGGGGAAACTCCTGCTGATCAGTATTGGGTACGCCGCGTGTCACTGGTGTCATGTCATGGAACGGGAGTGTTTCGAGGACCCGGAAGTGGCAGATGTGATGAATGCCCATTTCATCCCTGTAAAAGTGGACCGGGAAGAACGCCCGGATGTGGACCAGATCTATATGGACGCCCTTCAGGTCATGAGCGGGAATGGCGGCTGGCCGCTTAATATTGTAGCCCTCCCGGACGGAAGGCCTTTCTGGGGGGCCACCTATGTCCCCAAGAAAGACTGGATCAGGGTACTGATGCAGCTTGCAAAACTCTACAGGGAAGATCCGGACAGGGTAATCGAATACGCCTCTGACCTAACCTCAACCCTGCACCGTATCAATACCCTGACTCCTGCGGATGAAGGGGATGGTATTCCTGGCGTGGTGGAAATACAACCCCTGGTTACAGCCTGGAAGAAGGGGTTTGACCTTAATTTCGGGGGGAAGCTTGGGGCTCCGAAATTTATGACTCCAATCTTATATCAGTTCCTGATGCACTGGGGGGAGGCCCGGGGAGATGCGGAGGTGCGGGAGCACGTTCAGACCACCCTCCGCGGCATGGCGTACGGCGGCGTCTTCGACCAGGTTGGAGGCGGGTTCTCGCGCTATTCTGTGGACCCACGGTGGCATGTGCCCCACTTCGAGAAAATGCTTTATGACAATGCGCAGTTGCTGAGTCTTTATTCAGAAGGCTTTGCCCTGTATGGGGAAGCCCTGTATAAAGAGGTGGTAGCCCAGACCCTGGAATTCCTCAACCGGGAACTCCGCCGGCCCGAAGGGGGGTATTATGCGTCCCTGGATGCCGACAGCCTGAATCCAAAAGGAGGTTTGGAAGAAGGTGCCTTCTATACCTGGGACGGGGCGGACCTGGCCAACCTTCTCCGGGAAGATTTCGAATGGTTTCAGGAGTACTACAACATAAACGATTTCGGGCTGTGGGAAAAGGGGAGATACGTCCTGATCCGCACCGTGTCGGATGAAGCTTTTGCCGCGAAGCGTGGATGGACGCCCGAAACCCTGGAGGCGCATAAATCCCGGGTACGGAACCTCCTTCTAAAGGTACGGGAAGAAAGACCCCGACCCCGTCTGGACGACAAAGTGATCACCTCCTGGAACGGCCTGTTGCTGGGCGGACTCTGTGACGCTTACCGGTATTGTGGCCTGGAGGAGGCTCTGGAAAAAGCCCTCGAACTCGCAGGCTTCATACAGGACTCCCTGTCACGTCCGGATGGCGGCCTGCTCCATTCGTTCAAGGAAGGGGGCAAATCAGTAAATGGCTACCTTGAGGATTACGCGGCAGTCATTCAGGGGTTTATCAAGCTCTA
Source organism: uncultured Flavobacteriaceae bacterium (assembly GCA_965365265.1). Classification (GTDB taxonomy): domain Bacteria; phylum Bacteroidota; class Bacteroidia; order Flavobacteriales; family Flavobacteriaceae; genus Robiginitalea. Next base: position 2,486 of record CBDUBB010000102.1, on the reverse strand, counting down.
CGGCATCATACAGGATCCGACCTGGATGGATCGGGCAAAGGAGCTGGCGACGTATTGCATAGAACACTTTTCCGAAGCGGACCAGCCCCTGTTGTATTTCAGTTCGAGCCTGGACCGCGCCCTGATCCGGCGCACCCTGGAGGTGAACGACAGCGTAATGCCCGCCTCAAATTCCCTGATGGCCAAAAACTTTTTCCTCCTGGGAGCCTTCTACTCCGAAACCGGTTTCCTGGATCGGTCCCGTGACATGCTGGAAGCCGTAAAGGGTTCCCTGCAGCGCTATCCGGGTCAGTACAGCAACTGGATGCACCTGGCCCTTTGGATGGACACGCCTTTTTACGAAGTGGTCATTACAGGCCCTGAGGCCATGCAGAAGCTGGAATCCCTTCAGCGGAATTACCTGCCGCATGCCCTGTTGGCTGCAAGTGATGAGCCCATCCCTTATCCTCTTTTCGAAAATCGGCACAGTGCCGACAGCACCCGGATCTTTATCTGCCAGTTCGGGCAGTGCTTGCAACCTGTGGAAGCAGTACCAGATGCGCTGGAGGAACTTGAGATAGGAGCAAAGAATTAGACCACACGTCCCGAATTCCCTTCAGGCTTTTTATTTTTGTCCGAGAACGCTAAAAACAAATTAGATAACTATGGAAATGGAACAATTAAACGTCTATCAGGAATACCTGAAAAAAGGGCTTGACTACATTATGGAATTCCTGCCCAACCTGATCACGGCAGCTATCATCCTGCTTGTAGGGCTTTGGATCATCCGGATCATCAACAATGCAGTCCACAGGTTTTTCGAGAGAAAAGATTATGACCTTACTTTGGAGACCTTTCTCCAGAGCCTTATTAAAAACGGGCTTAAATTATTGCTTTTTGTCCTGGTGGTCATGCAACTCGGGGTTCCGGGATCTTCCCTGGTAGCAATGGTAGGTGCCGCAGGACTTGCCATAGGGCTGGCCCTGCAGGGTTCCCTGGCGAATTTTGCGGGAGGGGTACTGATCCTGCTTTTCAAGCCTTTCAAAGTGGGGGACTTTATTTCCGCCCAGGGAGTGGATGGGACCGTCAAAGAGATCTCCATCTTCACCACCAAACTGAATACCTTTGGCAATCAGGTAGCCATCATACCCAACGGACAACTCTCCAACAACAATATCATCAATTTCAACGCAGAAAATACAAGGCGCAACAAGATTGATGTGGGAATCGGCTACGGATCCAACATCAAAAAGGCCAAGGATATCCTACTGGAGATCTGTGCAGCGGATGAGCGTATCCTGAAGGATCCTGCTCCGGAGGTATACGTAGGTGCACTGGCAGACAGCTCTGTCAATCTTACCCTGAGGTTCTGGGCTAAAAACGAGGATTTCTGGGCAGCGCATTTCCATGTGATGGAGACACTCAAACTGCGCTTTGACGCCGAAGGCATCGAAATCCCCTTCCCTCAAAGGGATATCCATATGAAAACCAAAGCCTGAGGTTCAGGACTTCTTTTTTATCGCGATAAAGTCCTTCAGGTAGAAGGGTTCGAAATAGGCCAGGTCTTCGATCTGGCCTTTCTCATACCGCTCAGCCGCCAGAGGTCCCAGCTCCCTGGCCGAAGGCTGAATTTCCGTATGGAAGCGGAAATTGGGATGGGTCAGTACCTCCCTGCATTTTTCGGCCCCGTTGCCAAGCAGGTGGACCGGCCCGGATGCCGCCCACCGGGCAAATGAATCTTCTCTTATGATCTCTGCCCTGGTAGGGGCCACCTCATTCAAGTGGATATCATACACCGCTGCATAAACTTCCATTCTGCGCGCATCCAGCATTGGGATAAGCACCCCTGAATCAACTTTAAGCTGAGAGGCCATGCTCTCCAGGGTGGGAACAGCAATCAGCGGTAGGTCCAGGGCAAAACAAAGCCCTTTGGCTGCAGCCACTCCGATCCGAAGGCCCGTGTAAGACCCAGGCCCCTTGCTGACGGCGACCGCATCCAGATCGGGGGCCTGTAGTCCGGCTTCCTTAAGGGCTTCCTCCATAAACACATGCAACAGTTCTCCATGGGTATATTCCGGGGAGGGATCCTCCCGAAGGGCCAAAAGTTGGTTCCCCTCATAGATGCTTACCGAGCAATTCGTGGAAGCGGTTTCCAGGTTGATGATCCGAGCCATAGACTGCAAATATAATGACCTGCCAGCTATCAGAAGCCGGCAGGTCATTTCAACCCTTCATCCTTATATCAATTCAGGGCTATAGGCAATCCGAAATAGAATTCGATCACCTTGATCCTGAAGATATAGAAGTACTTGGTACGGATCACTTCTGCCTTGGCATTGTCCACCCGGGCCTGGGCCACCCCAAAATCAAAGGCGTTCAGCAATCCCACCTCGTAACGTTCCTTGGCGTAGTCATATGATAATTGGCGGGCCTCAAGGGTCTTCACGGCTGCCTCGTAGTTTTTTGCGGCATTCAACACATCCACATAGGCCTGGTTCACATTGGTT
>CBDUBB010000101.1:0-7843 GCA_965365265.1 uncultured Flavobacteriaceae bacterium | reverse complement strand
GTCGACCTCTTCGTAATACATGTGGTAGATGTCGTCCAGCATGCCGATTTGCTCGGGTATTCCTTCGTAAAGAGGAAATAAGACGTCATCCGCCTATACGAGCGGCTGGAGGAACTCGGTGACAGGAAGCCCGGGGTGATCTTTAAGATTGAGAACCAAAAGGCCTTTAACCGCCTGTCCCACATCCTGCTTGAGGGGATGAAACACAACCGGATCGGAGTAATGATCGCCCGGGGGGACCTGGCGGTGGAAATCGGTTTTAACCGGATCTCAGAGGGGCAGAACGAGATCCTCTGGTTGTGTGAGGCTGCCCACGTCCCAGTGGTATGGGCTACCCAGGTGCTGGACCACCTGGCCAAAAAAGGGATCGCTACGCGTGCAGAGATCAGCGATGCCGCCCTGTCCGTACGCTCCGAATGCGTTATGCTCAACAAAGGGCGGTATATCCTGGATGCCATCTCAGAACTCAGGACCATCCTGAACCGGATGGAATCCCATTCGTCCAAAAACAAAAATGCACTGAGGCCGCTGGGCATTGCCGTTAAAAATCTGAAACGACTAAAATCCCTGTAGGGGTCTCCCGGGCTACCCCAGGAAGGAAAATCCCTGCCCGGGATTGCGTCACTTCTGTTATCTTCGCGGCTAAATCTGAGAATCCATGACCCGGCTGAGTGTTATCCTCAAAACCCTGTTGGCCAAAGCCTACGGGAAGTGGTTCAATCTGGTAGCTGTTTTCAGCCCGGAAACCGCCGCACAGCTCGCCCTGAAAACCTTTGCCAAGGTTCGGAAAGGCAGGGTTGTGCCGGCGCAGCAACCCTTCCTGGATGAGGCGAAACACAGCCTGGAGCCCATTAATGGGAATCAGATCCAGACCTATCAATGGATGGGAAGCGGCCCCCGGGTGCTCCTGATACACGGGTGGGAGAGCAATACCTTCCGGTGGCACAAGCTCATCCGTACCCTCAGGGAGGAAGGGTTTCACGTAATCGCCTTTGATGCCCCGGCCCATGGGTATTCAACTGGAAAGATCATGCATGTACCCCTGTATACGGAATGTGTGGAACACATGGTACAGGTCTTTGATCCCAAATACATCATTGGGCACTCCGTGGGTGGGATGACTGCCCTCTACCACGCCCACAGGCATCCTAATGAATCGGTTGAAAAGATCGTAACCATAGGCTCCCCGGCCGAATTTGAGGATATCGTACAATCCTACCAGGGCCTTCTGGGGTTTAATGACCGTGTCCTGAAAGCTTTCGACGCGCTCATCTATGAGGAATTCGGGTACCACATCCACGAATTTGCCACGCCTGAATTTGTAAAAGGAAATACCAAAAAGGGCCTGCTCCTGCATGATCGCCTGGACCGGATTGCCCCTTTTCACGCTTCCCAGAAAGTACACAATGCGTGGGAGGACAGCATCCTGATCCCCACGGAGGGGTTGGGCCACTCCATGCACCAGGAAGACGTCAACCGCCAAATTGTGGAATTTCTCAAAAGATGATACAAACCGTTACCTGGAAGGCAAATTTTCGGAAACCTATTTCGTATTTTTACAGGAGTTTAAACGAGAGAACCCATGCAAAACATTACCCCTTTCCACGTAGCAATTCCCGTTCATAATCTGGAGGAATGCCGATCCTTTTACCGGGAGGTCCTCGGGTTCGAAGAAGGCCGCAGCAGTGACCACTGGGTAGACTTCAACCTGTTCGGCCACCAGGTAGTCATCCACTATAAGCCCAAATCAGAGGAGGCGCTCCATACCAATCCGGTGGATGGGAAAAACGTCCCGGTACCCCATTATGGGGTGGTGCTGCCCTGGGAAACCTTCCAGTCCTTTTCCCGGGAACTGACGGGTAAAGGAATCGATTTCGTAATCGAACCCTACATTCGCTTTAAAGGAGAGGTTGGGGAACAGGCCACCATGTTTTTTCTGGATCCTGCGGGAAATGCCCTTGAATTCAAGGCATTTCGCAATATGGACCAACTCTTTGCCAAGTAGGTCATTCCCCTTTCTTGATAAACCGGTGGTAGACCCATAAACCGATCCCGTAGACCACGGCAAAGATCAGGGCTTCCGTCCCTTCGGTAATCAGAACTTCTTTGGCGGTACTTCGTTCCAGGATAAGGGAGATCACAAAGTAGATGATCCCCCCAACAATGGCCTGGGAGAGTAGTTTATTTCGGGTCATGGATTTCAGGTTTAGGATATTTCAAAACAGGTTCTATTGCGACCATGAGGTGGGTACCCGGTCCCATCGGTGTTTCTTGAGGGATTCCAGCAATCCGGATGGCAACCCGGTTCCGTCACTGGTCCCTGTGTTGGCCAGGACGTGATCCGCCTTTCGCATACCGGGGATGACCGTACTCACGGTTGAGTTTTCAAGGATGAAACGCAGGGCCATCTCCGCCATGGTCATGCCTTCAGGTACCAGGGGCCGAAGCCGGTCTGCGCGGTCGGCGCTGGCCTGAAGGTTTTCCGGCACAAAATAGGTCCCCCTCCAGTCTCCCTCGGGGAAGACGGTTTCCCGGGTAATGTTCCCCGTGAGCGTTCCCTCATCAAAAGGAACCCTGGCGATTACGGCTATCCCATGCGCCTCACAAAATGGAAAGAGGACATCCTCCGGGGCCTGGTCAAAAATATTGTAGATTACCTGAACGGCATCCAAAAGCCCTGTTTTCAATGCTTCCAGGCCATTTTCCGGCTCCCAGCGATTCATGCTGATCCCCATAGCCGCTACCTTTCCCTCTTTTTTCAGGTCCTCCACGGTACGTTGCCATTCCTCCCGTGAAGCCCAGCCGTCATCCCAGGTGTGGAACTGCATCAGGTCGATACGTTCAACCTTCAGGTTCCTGAGCGTTTGTTCCGTGTACTCCCGGATATGCGACGCCGGATAGGATTCCTCATAGGTATAGGTCGGCTTTGCCGGCCACTGGAAATTCTTCGGGGGGATCTTGCTGGCGGCGTACAATTTCCGGTCCGGGTGCCGGCGCAGTAGCTTGCCCAGCAGCTGTTCGCTGTGACCTTCCCCGTATCCCCAGGCGGTATCGAAAAAGGTCACGCCCCGCTCTACCGCCAGGTCCAGGGAGCGCTCCGATTGCTGGTCGTCAGACCCTTTCCAGCCCGCCATGCCCCACATGCCGTAGCCGATCTCACTTACCTTCCACTGGGTAGCCCCAAAATTCCTGTAATGCATCTCTTGTTTTCTTATGACCTATTATTCAATTCAATTTTTTTTCAAAACAGACACTATTATCAACCCCTATATAGGGTCCGTAATTCTCTGTCTTAAGATAGCCGTGCTTTTGGTATAACCCAATGGCCTCCGGCTGGCGCCGGCCCGTTTCCAGCACGATTCTGGCATACCCGTCTTCAACCGCCCATTGTTCCAATTCATAAAGCAGCTTTCCGGCCAGGCCACGTCCCCGCTGCTCCGGGACCGTATACATGCGTTTGACTTCGAGAACATCCGCTTCCAGTTCCTTCAGGGCGCCGCAACTAATTGCGAGTCCGTCTTTTACTGCCAAAACGACCCTGTCCAAACCCTCAATTCCATTGAACTGGTGATAAAAACCATGTTGGGCTCCGTCCCGTTCTGCGAGTTCGGCATCCAGCTTCTTGACCAGTTCCTGGAAATCCAGGTTTCCAGAGTCTGTCCGAATGAATAGTAACTCTAAACGCTTCATCGCTTTCAACCTAATTGAAGTCCGCTGCGCCTGACCCAAAAATAGGCAAATACGAGGTTTGGCACCCAACAGAGCCAGGCCACGATCTTATAGGCGATCAGGAATTCCCCGAAAACGAGTATCAGGATGGGCATCCAGACCCGCAGCATTACGGCCGCAAAACAGGCGGCGAAGCTGTAGATCATATAGGCCTCGTGCTTGGTCAGGTCGGAAGCCCGGACGGCCAGGTAGGCCCTCAGGGTAAAGTAGATCCAACTCAGGCCAAGGAGCAAAAACCCCAGGCCGGCTGCCCAGCCCCCGGTAGCAAAAAACGCCAGGTAGACCCCACAGGCCCCGCTCATGAGGGCTGAAATCACATAAACCCTCCCCAGGCGCCGGTGCCATTTTAAAAAACGCCTGCGCAATTCCCGGCTGAACTGGGTCCAACCGGTGAGGAGGGAAATCCCCCCGAAGGAGATATGGCCGTAAAATGCGATGTTCCAAAGGGGGCTCTGGAGCAATTCCTCTCCTTTTGTGCCAAGCAATCCCAGATCCCGCGGCCCCAGCAGGTAAAGCAAGGGATAGAAGCCGATCAGGATGGCCAGCATCCCAAAAGCCACCCAGGCGAATTTGTTGGTTCTTGGTTTCATCTTGAACTTATAACGCTTCCTTTAGCGGTACCTCCAGCTTTGCAGATCGGCCCCCGGGGGAGCTGATTTGGCAATACGGGCCATGATCTTCGGCACATACATGCTGTTGTAACGGAGCCTGCTCAGGTGGTTCGGAAGTTCCGGATCCCCGTTCCAGCAGTGCTCGGCCCGGTCCCCATACAAGACTTCCCCCTCGTAGTAGGGGTCGGTGGTCTGCTCCAGGAAATCCTCCATCAGGTATACGGCGTTGTTCAGGTAATAATTATCCATATCCCCGCAGTAGATATGGATTTTACCCCTGAGCTTCGGCCCCAGTTTTTCCCAGTCCCGCTCCAGGATGTAGCGAAGGTCATAGTTTTCCTTCCAGTATTCAGCCACCTGTGGGTTGATCTCCCCGGTTTCCTTGTCCCAGATCCGCTGGGGGTAGCCATCCGCCCCCTGGGGCGAATAGGTGGCCTCCCAGATATCCCATTGCTGGCCGGACCGGCTCTTGTCTCCCAGGGCAAGCTCCAGCTGGTTGTATTCCCGGACCGTGGTCTGCACATTCCCGAGGTAATCCCGGTGCGCCGGTACTTCCAGGGGCTTATGAGAACTGGGATACCAGTAGGCATTCTCGTCCTCGTATATGTTCGTCAGGCAGTAGGCCCTGAAATCGATGGGGTCCGGACAGGCGGCAAAGCAGCCGTTGTACTCCTCCGGGTATTTCACCTGGACGGCCAGGGCTTCCCAGCCACCGGTGGAACCCCCGTAAAGGAAACGGGCCCACCCCTCCCCTATGCCGCGGAATTGTTCTTCTATATAGGGGATGAGTTCATGGGTGATCGCATCCCCGTAAGGCCCCTGGCTGGCTGAATTCACTGCGTATGAATCGTCATAGTAGGGCGTGGGGTGCTGGATTTCGATGATCAAAAAGCGGGGGTAGTCAGGGGCCGTCCACCGTTGGTAAAAATCATAGGCCTCCTGCTGCTGTATGATGTTATATCCTTCCACCCCAAAGCGATCGGAATAGTCCGGTTCCAGGTTGGGATCCGGCGGTTCGGTGCGAAATCCTCCGAAATCCGAAGGGAAATGCCCGTGGAACACCATCAGGGGGTACCGCGCCTCTGGGTGCTTTTCGAAATCTTTCGGGAGGAGGATATGGGCCCCGAGGTACATGTCCCGCCCCCAGAATTCGGAAAGTCGTTCCGAGCGGATCTTTACGTGTTTGATCCAGGGAGTGTCCTCCGGCTCGGGAATGGGGGGGATTTTCTGGTCCATGACCAGCTCCAGCCCCTCAATGCCTTCCTCTCCAATGATCACCTCTACCGGCTGGCTGTAGAGGTTGCCCGGCGAGCGGTTCCACTGTTGCCCCTCCCCATTGTCCATGGGAAGTTTTACGGTATGCCCGGTGGACAGGTTAAAGGTCTCATACACGTGGAGCAGCGCCTGGGCCCGATAGGTGCCCGGAGGGACCCCGGCCAGGCTCTTGTAGGGAAACCCATAGGCAGCCTCGTCAAAGGTAATCACCTGCCCGGGGTTCATCCCCTCCACGTTCATCCCGAAAACCAGTTGGGTATTCAGCCCTGCATTGATCTGGAAGCGGGGCTCCTGGGAAGGATCATCCGAGAGCATGAGCAGCAAACGCCCGTCCAGGGGCTCCTCCCCCAGGGATTCCGAAAAGGAAACTCCCACGGCAATCCCGGGGGCAGAATCCGGTTTAGGGGTACAGGAAAAGGCAAGGAGGGATAAAAAAGCTATGGACAACAGGAATCGCATGGGAATAAATTTTTAAATAAGGTAGGGTTTTTTCGCGGGGAGGGCAATAGGGTATCCTGAATAAGGCTTTTGCTTCCCGTCGGAAAGCCCTGGTTTTCAGCGAAAATCTATACTAAAACGCTGGAAGGTTCGTTATGGGTATGTTAGGAACCACCCAAATTCTTACCGCTATGAAGCATATCAAGAGATGGCATTACGCCGTGGTCCTTCTGGGCCTGATTATCCTCTGTCACAGCTGCAGGAATGATGAAGGGGACAGCGAGTTCGATACCCTTACCCCAACGGAAACCGAACAGCAGCAATAGGAATCAGGAATTATTGCGGTGCCGCTCCCTGGCCAGAAGCGTGTTTTTTAGAAGCATGGCGATGGTCATGGGCCCCACGCCACCGGGCACCGGGGTGATGAAGGAAGCTTTTTCGCTCACCCCATCGAAATCCACATCCCCGCTGATGTAATAGCCCCGTTCCCGACTCTCATCCGGAACCCGGGTGATGCCCACATCGATTACCACTACCCCTTCTTTTACCATATCGGCTTTCAGGAATTTCGGGATCCCCAGGGCCGAAACCACGATATCCGCCTGCCGTGTCAGGGAGGCCAGGTCTTTGGTACGGCTGTGTGCCAGCGTTACGGTGGCATTCCCGGCCTGCCCCTTCTGGCTGAGCAGGATGCTGATGGGCCGCCCGACGATATGGCTCCGGCCGATCACCACAGCATGCTTCCCGGAGGTCTCCACCCCATACCTTTTCAACAGTTCGATGATCCCGAAAGGAGTGGCAGAGATAAAGGTCTCCATATCAAGGGCCATCTTCCCGAAGTTGGTCGGGTGGAAGCCGTCCACGTCCTTGTCCGGGTGTACGGCCATCAGGATTTTTTCCTCATCGATATGCCTGGGCAGCGGCAGCTGCACGATGTACCCGTCGATCTCCGGATCGGCGTTCAATTCATGTACTAATTTCAACAGTTCCTCCTCCGTGGTCTCCTCCGGCAGTTGCTTCAGGGTGGACTCAAACCCGATCCGCTTGCAGGCCCGGACCTTGCTGCCCACATAGGTGAGGCTGGCCCCGTCATTCCCTACCAGCACAGCCGCCAGGTGGGGTACCTTCTCCCCCCGCTCCTTCATTTGCGTCACCTCAGCCGCGATTTCGTCTTTGATTTCGTTGGAGATTTTTTTGCCGTCGAGTAATTGCATAGTCTTCAGTTGGCAGTGGCAGTCGGCAGCTCCTCAGATCCGAATTTATCGGGTCGACGAATCATGTACTGGATAAGTCTGCCCACCTCCACTGAATGTTCTAATAATTCTTTTGTCTGTGGAGCGGTAAGATAACCACAATCTTTCGAAAATTCCAACCAAACCTGGGTTTCAGAATTCTCAGCATCCGCATCGCTAAGCTTGCTTACAAAATGTCTTGGATACCTTCTTTTTCGGTAAGCCTCTGCAATATTGGCACAAACAGATCTGGATGATTTGCGAATCTGATCCGTCAATGAGTACCGTTCCTCCCTTGGAAAGTTTTTGGAGCAATCAAAAATCTCCAAAGCAAGTTGATACCCTTTTTGATACGCCAGTAGTTTTTGAAAACCCAACCATTTCAATTTCCGGGCAAGAAAGAGGGGGAAAATGAAACGCTCTTGCACTTCTGGGAATTTTCATCCTAAAGTACTGCCTACTGCAACTGCCTACTGCAAACTTCAACCTCAGCGCATATTCTGCATCATCTGCATCATCTTCTTGCCGCCTCCGCCTTGCATCATCTTCATCATTTTG
>CBDUBB010000100.1:0-7846 GCA_965365265.1 uncultured Flavobacteriaceae bacterium | reverse complement strand
TGCAGGATGTCCTGGCAAGCATTGCAACGCTCAGATGGATACCCGGCAAATCCGAAGCTACTGTACCCTGAATACCTCCTCCCTGAAGCTCCTTCGTTCTGCCATGCAACGCCTGGAACTCTCTGCCCGGGCTTATGACCGCATTCTAAAACTGGCCAGGACCCTGGCTGACCTCGACTGTCATGGAGAAATTGCAGAGCCACATATAGCGGAGGCAATCCAGTACAGGAGTCTCGACCGGGAGGGGTGGCTGGGCGGTTGTTAAAATTTCCTGTCTATTCTTAAAGTCTTTTGGCCCTACGGAGAATATTTTTAATTTCCACCAGGGATAAAATGATGAGAAACATATAATAAATTGGCATTTTATCGGTTTAATACTCAGAGATTCCTAATATTCAGTAGGTTATACCTGGAATGATATCGTATGGTTTACAAACAGCGTACTAAAATCCTGATAAGCACATCCCTCTTAATTCTGATATCCTTAATCGGTCTTACAGTTAGCGGGAACCACGCGATAACAGCCCTGGAAGCGAGTAACCCGGACATTACCGAACCTTCTGCCATGCGCGCTTCAAAAGAGGCAGAACTTTACAGGAACCGGCAACGCGATTTAAAAGCGGCCGTTGAAGCCTACTTCAGGGAGGCTATCGCGTCCGGAGACATCGTGGGGGCCGGAGTAAGCCTTGTTAAAGGAGATTCTATAGTGCTTTCCCTGGGTTTCGGCAAGAAAAATATCAAAACGGGGGCGCAGGTCGACGACCAGACAATCTTCAGGCTGGGTTCTCTTTCAAAGGGTTTTGCCGGAGTGCTGGCCGCCCATGTCAAAAATGAAGGCAAGCTGGACTGGGGAGTTAAGGTCAGGGATTATATACCTGGTTTTCAATTAGGTGATAGCGAAAACTCGGAAAAAATAACGCTGGCACATATTTTATCCCATTCCTCAGGGGCTCCTTACCACAGTTACACGAACCTGGTCGAAGCGGGATTGTCCCTGCCGGATATTGCGAGTCGGTTTAAAGAGGTCAAACCCATCAGTGGTCCCGGAGAAATCTACAGCTACCAGAATGCACTATTTGCGCTTTCAGGCGAGGTTATACAGAGGGCTACTGGTCAGGACATCACCACAGCCCTGGAGAACCGTTTTTTCAAGCCCCTGGAAATGTGCGCTACTTTCATGGATCACGAATCTCTTATGGAGGCCGGAAACATAGCGATCCCACATTCAAAAACCCGGTACGGCTGGAGGGCCCGAAAAATCCGGGACAATTATTACAATGCCGTTGCAGCTGGTGGCATCAATGCGAGTGCTTCTGACATGGGTAAGTGGATGCGCTTTTTACTGGGCCACAACCCGGAAGTCATGGACCGCACTGCCCTTGAGGAAGCTTTTAATCCCTTTATAGAAATCAAAGGACGCAGCAAATATTACCAGCGCTGGCCCGGTCATGTATCCTCTTATTATGGTTTTGGATGGCGGATACATAAATTCGTGGAGGGGGATTCAAAGGGGGAAAAAACCATCTGGCATCACGGAGGCAGTGTCAATAATTTCAGGAATGAAATAGCCCTATTCCCGGATGACGACCTGGGGATTTGCGTCCTGTTAAACAATACCACCCGCTTTGCCCAACAGGTCATCCCCGATTTATACCGGATTGTAAAGGAAGTCTATAACGATTCCTCAAATATCACAGATCCTGATAAACACCTGGTGGCTGACTCACAGCGTTAACAGATCCTGTGCCTACCTGTGCCGGGTGGCCCCTAAACCTGAATTCACGGCCCTGATGCATGAGGGCTTCCCCATTTGATAGCGCAGTAGCCTATCCCATCTTCCGAATCAGCTGATAGGTAAATTCGATGATTTCCAGGTAGTTTTCCTTGCTGATTTTTTCATCGATCCCGTGAAAGCGTGTCATGCTGTCCGGGCCGATCCGGATAGGGTAGAAGCGGTATACATCGTCGGAGATGTCATAGAAATACCGGGCGTCCGTCCCGCCGCCGACCAGGCCAGGCACCACAATGGTACTCGGAAATACGGAGCGGATGGTCTTTTCCAGGGCCGCAAAGGCTTCTGAGTCGATGCCTGAAACCGGAGAGGGGTTGGTCAGAAATCCTACCGGTTCCACTTTGATTTTATCCCCCACTGTATTCTGAATATGGGCCTGAACGGACTCGATGGTTTCCCCTGGCAGGATCCGGAAATTGATGGTGGCTTCTGCCACGGTGGGGATCACGTTGTTCTTGACCCCACCTTCGATAATCGTGGGGGCCGTGGTAGTATGTGCATTGAGCGCCTCCAGGATTGGTTTTTTGAACAACCAGGGGTTGGCAAAGGCGAGTTTCTTAAAGAAGGGAAGTTCCGCTCCCATATAGTCGAACTGGTAATTGATGGGTTCCACGAGTTTATAGGGAAGCTGGTTGTTCTCAAGTTCCACGATGGCCCGGGCAAGCATCCCGATGGTATTGTCACGTGGGGGCTGGGAACTGTGGCCGCCCCGGGTCTCCACAATGAGCCTGAACGAGGCAAACCCCTTTTCCGCAAGGTTCACCATGGCCACCGGGCTTTGGACCCCCGGGATTATATCCTCGGCGATGAAACCGCCTTCATCCAGGGTCATGGCCGCCCTGACCCCTTTTTCCTTTAAAAAGGAGGCCAGCCTGGCCGCGCCCTTAGCCCCCCCGACTTCTTCGTCGTGTCCAAAGGCCAGATACACCGTCCGGGAGGGCCTGAAACCTTCTTTCAGCAGCATTTCAATACTCTCCATTACCGCCATCAGGGATCCTTTGTCATCCATGGTACCCCGGCCTATAATATGAGTATCCGTTATTTTTCCCTCAAACGGTCCTGCCTCCCAATCCCCCAGGGTGGGCTGGTCTACCGGAACCACATCCTGATGGGACATGAGGATGATCGGCTTTTTGGAGGGATCAGTCCCCTTCCAGGTATACAAAAGGCTGTACTGGTTGACCTTTTCCAGACTTAGGTTTTCATGAACCATGGGAAATGCGGTTTCCAGGAACCGGTGAAAGCCGTGAAAGGCTGCAGAATCCGGCTCGGCATCCTCGCTAAAGGAGATTGTCTGGTACCGGACGGCCTCCGACAGATGCCGGAAGACCACTTCGGGAATGTCTGGTTTCTGGAGCTTATCCGGTTCTGCCTGGCGGGAGGTCAGTGTCAGCGTATTAAATAGCAATATCACAGCCAGGACTGCGATCAGCCCTAACAAAACAAAGAGGATTTTTTTCATTTGGGTTGGTTACGTCTTGAATTTTTGGATGCGGCTGGCAGGTCAGGCCATCACTTTTTTAAGGGCACGGGTAAAGGCCTGCACTTCTTCAAAGGTACCTGTGCTGATCCTGGCCCAATCCAGCAGGGGTGGAAAGGGACGGCCAATCTGCACGTTTTCGGCAGCCATTTTCGGAATCAATTCCCGAATGGGAACCCCGCTTTTGAAGAACACAAAATTCGTGTGGGACCTCAAATACGGGAGCCCCATCTGGTCCAGTTCCCCGTAGATCCATTGTTTGCATTTCTCGTTTTCAGCCAGGCTGAACTTATAGAATTCGGTGTCTTTGAGGGCCTGACGGGCTGCGAGAATCGCAAGGGTATTGGTGTTGGCCATTAGGGATTCACGAAGTCGAAGGGCAATATCAGGCCTGGCTATCAGATATCCGATCCGCATCCCGGCCAGCCCATAGACCTTGGAAAAGGTCTTCGAAACGATCACATTATAGTTTTCCTTGACCAGTTCCACCATGGAAGGGTAATCGGGTTCGGTGATATAGTCGTAATAGGCCTCGTCACTGAACACCACGGCCCGGCCCGCAACGGAAGCACAAAAATCCCTCAGTTTTCCGGGCGCCAAAAGGGTGCCGGAAGGGTTGTTAGGGTTGCAGAGGAACACCAGGCGGGTTTTGCTCGTAATCCGTCGTTCCATGGCCTCCAGGTCGTGGGTGAGGGACTCATCCAGGGGAACGCGGTGTACGTAGGCCCCGAATTGTTCTCCATAGCGCAGCAGTGCCTGAAACGTAGGGTCTGCGGCCACAATCTCACCGCCTCCCATGCCATATACCAGACCGGTGGCATTCAGTCCTTCGGTAGAGCCTCCCGTAATGACGATACAGGATTCGGGTACTTCTTCCTTCCGGGCAATATCACTGACCAGTCCCTTTATGTATTGAAAGGGATACCTGCACCCCAGGCCAAAATTTTCACGGATCACCTCCCTGACGGAACTGGAAGGTCCGTATGGATTTTCATTGGAATTGAGTTTAACGGGGCCATCAGCCAGATAGGGCCTGTTTTCAGCCAGATTGGCAAGGCCGGTTGCGCCTCCCAGGAGGGTAAAGCCCCCACCCAGGGCTATGGTTTTAAGCCAGTTTCTTCGGTCGGTTGTAGTCATAAGTTGTACCATTTGGGAAAAAGGTACAAATTAAATCCGAATCACCGATTTGCCGGAGGCGTCCTAAGAAATCGACCTGCTTCTTATCCGTAAAGGGTATTGCTGAGGAGGATGGCGAGCATCAAAACCACCATGGCCAGATTGACCGTGAGGGCGATGACCTTTTTTTCCGTGAGCGGTTCATTGATACCCTTCAGGATCAAATACGTGCCGGCAAAGCCCAGGATGCCGGACAGGACTATAGGCAGTCCAAAAAGAATCTTGGATATAAGGGGCTTGATATTAAGGCTGATCATCAGGACAGCCAGCCCGAGCAAAATCAAAATCCAACGGCTCATGCGATAGGATCGTTCGGTATATTGATATTCCTCGGTTTTCATAGTAACAGGTCTTAGTTATACAACGCGGATTTTTTCCCTCAGGCTTTCCATGATCCTGAGGATCCCATCCACGGTCTCCCCGGGCTGGTTTCGAATCAGGCAATGGGGAATTCGGATGTTGGTAAAGCCGTCGTCAAACGAGTGCAGGTGCCTTTCCAGCTCATGCATCGCCTCATGGTGTGAAAGGGATTCGTACCCCCGGTCTATCGCAATATTCAGCCTGACCCTGGAGATGGCCAGGTCTACCGTTTTCTTGCCATCCCACCATGCGAGCATGGGCCTGATACCCACCTGCCGCAATCCGTAGTACAGGATCACAGCCTCAACCGGGAGCCGGCTTTTGGCTAGCAGCCGCTCCATCCGCTTTAGGTGGGCGGGGCACAATTCTGCTTGAAACATTTCCATGGACCGGCGATGGTCCATATAGCTGAGTTCTTTTTCGCACTCCAGACAGGTCATATATTCGATTTGGGCAAGCGTTGGAAAAATAATAACCGACAGCTTGCTTAAATATTATACAGATTTCGACGTATGACATTTCCACCGGTATAATCCACCCTGTTTTTAGACGAATGGCATCTGAGGACCTGGTCTAAACTGCCTGTCCGAAGAAATCAGAATAGCTATATTTACCCGGAACCAGAGTATCTCTTCATGTTAAAAAAGGCAGGGCCGGGAATGCTGGTGGCAGCAGCTTTTATAGGACCGGGAACGGTTACCACCTGTATACGGGCAGGTGTAGACTGGAAATTCGGGCTGTTGTGGGCGTTGCTGCTATCTGTGCTGGCCACCCTCGTATTGCAGGAAATGGCAGGCAGGCTCGGTCTTACAACCCGGGAGGGTATCCCTGGACTCATCCGGGACACCATCCATAAACCTGCTCCCAGGGCTTTGATGATCGGTATCATCTTATCGGCCATCGTGATTGGGAATATGGCCTATGAGGCGGGAAATATTTCAGGGGCGGTCCTGGGGCTGGAAGCCCTTGCCGGCCCACAGTGGGTACCCCTTTATCCGGTTATTACCGGTGTTTTGGCATTTCTCCTCCTCTGGTTCGGGAGTTACCGAAGCCTCGAGAAGGTCTTTACCGCCCTGGTCCTGCTGATGAGCCTGTCTTTCCTGCTCACGGCCATCCTCACAAAACCGGATCCCCTCGAAATACTTAAGGGCCTTTTTTTGCCTGATCTTAACACAGGGGCCCTGCTTACTGTGGTTGCACTCATAGGAACTACGGTGGTTCCCTATAACCTTTTTTTGTACACCTCCCTGGTAAGTGAGAAATGGGATTCTCCAAAGGCGCTGGGCCCGATGCGCAGCGATATAGGGATCTCAGTGGTGGTCGGCGGACTGGTATCCATGGCCATTGTGGTAACTGCGGCAGGCAGCACTACCCAAACACTTCAAGGGGTTATGGATCTTGCCAGGGGGCTGGAGCCCTTATATGGTAGTTTGGCAAGGTACGGGCTGGGGATCGGACTGTTTGCAGCCGGGATCACTTCGGCGATCACGGCCCCGCTGGCTGCCGCCTTTGTGGCCCGTCAGTGTTTTGGATGGAATCCGGATCGGAAGAACTGGCGGTTCCGGGCGGTCTGGATTCTCGTCCTGGCCATTGGGGTAGGTACCCTGAGCCTGGACTTTCGCCCTCTGGAGATTATTTTTTTCGCCCAGGTTGCCAATGGGATCT
This sequence comes from uncultured Flavobacteriaceae bacterium, assembly GCA_965365265.1. Lineage (GTDB taxonomy): Bacteria > Bacteroidota > Bacteroidia > Flavobacteriales > Flavobacteriaceae > Robiginitalea. The sequence continues at coordinate 1,373 of CBDUBB010000100.1, read as the reverse complement.
TGCTTCCGGTAATTGCAGTCTTCCTCTGGTGGGCGGTCAATAATCCAAAGCTGATGAAGGGAAATGCAAACACCCGTTTGCAGAACGCAATAACTTCCCTGGTACTGATCCTGGTAACCGGTTTGGGGATTTGGAGTATCTTTAGAATTCTCAGCAACTGGATTTGAAAATGCATTGCATTGATCTTAATTGTGACGTAGGGGAGGGGATTGGAAACGAGGCGCTTCTTTTTCCCTATATTTCTTCCTGCAATATTGCCTGTGGTGGCCATGCAGGGGATGCCGATTCGATGCTGGAAACGGTCAGGCTGGCACAGAAGCACAATGTACTGATAGGTGCCCATCCTTCCTATCCGGACAGGGAGCACTTCGGCAGAATCCGGATGGAGATGGCCCCGGGCGTTTTGCAAAAGCACCTGGAGCAGCAGATTAAGGCACTTACCGGTATCCTGGAACCCCTGAACATTCCCCTCCACCATATCAAGGCGCATGGAGCGCTCTACAACGACCTGGCATCCGGCAGCTCCCTAGCCATGCACTACCTGGAAGTTTTGGAGCGCTTCGGGAGCGATGTATTGGTTTATGCACCCTGTGGATCCCGCTTTGCGGATCTGGCGCGGAAACGGGGTTTTCAGGTTTGGGAAGAAGCCTTCGCAGACCGGGCCTATGAAGCTGACGGGAGTCTGGTTTCCCGAAAGAAGCCCGGGGCCGTGCTTAGCAGTCCACAAGAGGTAAGTGAACAGGTAAGGGAAATGGTGCTCTCAGGAAGAGTTCGCTGTATAGATGGTTCCTATTTCTCTCTGAAGGCAAAGACGTTTTGCCTTCACGGGGATACGCCCAACGCGGTGGAAATATTGATGTTTCTTACGAAGTCCCTTTCCGGGGAATCAATTTGTGTCCAAAAATGAAAACACCCCCCTTTGAAATCAAAAAGTACGGACCCAACGCCCTCCTCTTGGAATGGCCCAAAAGGATAGACCTGAAGATCCTGCTGGAGATCCTGTCCTTTCAGGAGTACCTGAGAAAAAATCATCTCCCCGGTGATTTCTGGGAATTTGTTCCGATATATCACACTCTAACCCTTATAAATCGTTCAGGAACAGTGGGTCTTGAATCAATCGCTAAAGAACTCCCCGCCTGGTATGAGGGGCATCCGAAGGGACTTACTGTAAAAACTCAGGAATGGGAGCTACCCGTTTGTTATGAGGAACCTTACAACCTGGATCTGGACGATTCTGCGCGGCGATTGGGCATGGAGCCGGAAGAATTGATAGCCTTGCATACCGGGAGGGACTATCCCGTTTATGGGATCGGATTTCTGCCCGGGTTCCTATACCTTGGAGGCATCCCGAAGGCCCTGAAAATTCCCCGCCG
>CBDUBB010000099.1:0-7859 GCA_965365265.1 uncultured Flavobacteriaceae bacterium | reverse complement strand
AACTTCACAGGGGGCTTCAGGGTCCCCAGCCAGAGCAGTGGTACCAACCTCAACCTTGGGGACAACAGCCTTAATTTCCTGACCTCGCAGAACAATGCCCTGGAAATCGAAAATAAACTGGCCACCGGCAATTTCAGCTATGCCCCCAGTCCGGACCTGGACCTCAGCGGATTCCTCATATACAACAGTAGTCGCATTCTCTCCAGGGAAACGAGTTTTATACGCTATACCGATCCGGAGCTGGGTATTCCGGACGAGGCGACTGAACAGTCGAGCAGGGAGCGCTCCAATCAGGGGTTGATGAAGCTAAGCGCAAGGTATCAGCCGAACTATAATAACCAGTTGGACTACGATATCCTGGGTCGTGTATCGAAAGACACTCAGGACCAGAATGCCTTTTCTTCCGTCATCGGGGATACGGACCAGTTTGATGAAGTGGCCTCATACAGCCTGAACCAAAACCTGAACTATTACTACACCCTGGATGAAAACAATATATTCGCCCTGGAAGCGCAACATCTGTTGCGGAATGAGGACCCTTTTTATAATGCCGTACTCCTGAATGACCCGAATGGTTCGGACCCCTATGATCCCACGGCAGAGGCACTTGGGCTGGATACTTCCCAGAACACCTACGATATAGCACAGGACCGGCGCATCAAATCCAACCAGCTCGATGCCAAGCTGGATTTCTACCATATCCTGAATACCCGAAGCAATATCAATTTTACCCTGGGGACCATTCTGAGTCGTCAGCAATTCAATTCCGACCTGTTCCAGTTTCTGGAAGATGGTTCGACCTTCAATCCGACGCCCAACTTCAATGAAGGACGGGCCACCAATGATACCGAGTACAATTTCAGCGACATCTACCTGGGGGTCCACTACCGTGTGAAAAAAGGGATATTTACCATAACCCCGGGCTTTTCCCTGCATGCCTACGGAAACCGGAACACACAATTTGGTGAAACCTTCAAGGATAACTTCTTTAGGTTTCTGCCCGATTTTGAGACCCGGATGCAATTCAAAAAAAGTGAATCCCTGACCCTTCGGTACGAGATGCGCAATCAGTTTACCGATGTTACCCGGCTTGCCCAGGGTTTGGTGCTCAACAACTTTAACAGCATCCAATTTGGGCAGCCGGACCTGCAAAATGCCCTGTCCCACAATGTCAGCCTGCTTTACAGCAGTTTTAACCTTTTTAACTATACCAATGTCTTCGCCCGGGCAGCCTATTCGAGCAACATAGACCAGATCCGAAGCCTAACGAATTTCGAGAATGTGATCCGCACCAGCACCTTTTTCAATTCGAGTTTTGCCGATGAGAATGTCAATGTCTTCGGACGTGTGCAGCGCACCTTTGGAAAGATCAGGGCCACTCTGAATGCCAGTTTCAATTACAGCAAGATCAATCAGTTCATACAGGGGCAACGATCCCTTAACGAGGGATTCACCCAAACCTATACCCCCGGACTTCGCACAAATTTCAAGGTTGCACCGAACATCAATCTGCAGTACCGGTACAGTGTTACCAACAATAACCAGGGTGGGGGGCAGACCCGCTTCGTAACCAATGCGCCCTCAGTGGAATTCGATGCCTATATCTGGAAGGCTGTGACCTTTCGGACCAATTATACCTATACCGATCAGGACCTGGGCAATGGGGATTCTCAGTCCTTTCAAACCTGGAATGCCACCCTTTCCTACCGAAGGGATGGAGATTCCAAATGGGAGTACGAGATCAGGGCCACAAACATCCTGGATATAGACTCTCAGGTGCGCAACAGGGCAAATAACGTCTCGGTCTTTATCTCAGAGACATTTATTCAACCCCGGTTTGTAACCTTCAGACTTGTGTACAGCCTTTAACGGGATGACTTCCATTAGGGGCTTGGCAGGATTCCACCTGATGGCAGAAGACTATTTTCCGTCTATCTGATCCAACAGCACCCCAACCGCCCGCTTCAATTGGGGGTCTTCTCCTTTGGCCTTGCTGTCCGGGGCATTGTCGACAATTACGTCCGGCACGGCAGGCCCATGCTCCATATTTTCCCCTGTTGCCTTGACATACCAGGCCCTGAAGGGCATCCTTACAAAAGAGCCATCCATCAGGCTGTAACCACCCGTGGAGATCACAGCCCCAAAAGTGGGTTTGCCCACCAGGGTACCTATGTCGAGGGTTTTGAAGGCGTGTGAGAAGATCTCTGCATTCGAATAACTGGATTCATTACACATGGCCACAGAAGGCTTTGTCCAGGAGGTCAGGGGCAACCGTTCACTAAAGGGATAGTAGGACCGGAATTTTGTGTTTTCCTTTTCCAGACTGCCCGCGGCCCCCCTGGGGATGGTATAGGCATGCTGCCTGACATTGAGGACGGTCATCAAATAATCCGTGGTCCAGCCCCCACCATTAAATCGGACATCGATGACAATTCCTTCCTTGCCCAGTCCGGAGGCCATTAACTCCCTTTCGAAGCGCTCAAAGCTCGGCATGTTCATGCCCCGGATATGTATGTAACCCAGGCGTCCCCCTGAGTATTCCTCGGTGAGCCGCTGACGTTCCCTGACCCATTCCTCGTATAGATCGGTATTGATGCTGGAAGAGGGCCTTATTACGACTTCCCGTTGATCCCGTCCATTGCGGACTGTGAGCAGTACCTGGTTATCGGTTTCTTCATTGAAAAGGGCATTGAAATTCGTATCTGCCCCGATGGGCTGGCCATTTACCGAAGTGATCACCTCCCCGGGGTTCAGCTTGCTTTTTATTTTGTCTGCTGGGGTATTCGGAACTACATGCACGATCTCCACCCCGCCTTTGACCGGTTTTACTTCAATGCCCAGCCGGCCTGTACTTTCCTGCTGTGTTTTTTCCGGATCCGACCCGTAAAGCCCCATATGGCTCGCATTGAGCTGGCCCAGCATGATGTTGAACATATACCTGAAATCCTGGGTGGTGGAAGCGGCCAGGGTCCATGGTTTGTATTTCTCCTTCAGGGCCTCCCAGTCACGTCCGTGAAAATTCGGGTCGTAAAACCCTTCATTGAGGGCGCTCCAGGCCTCCTCAAAGATCTGGTTGCGTTCCCGGTCATAATCGATCTTCATAACGGCGGAGTGGGGCAGACGCGTTATTTTTTCATCCTTTACCTTCGCCAGGCTGCCTTTGCTTTCATAATAGACCTCCTCGCCAAAATAGCTCAGGTTGCCTGGCCGGGTGCCCCCTTTGGTCAGCTGTTTTATGTCCTTACCGTCCCATTTTATGCTGTAGAGATCCGTGCCTTCATCCAATCCGGTAGAAGCGGTAAAGTAAAACATCTCCCCGTCATCAGACATAATCAAAGATCCTTCATCTCCCGGGAGGGAAGTGACCTGTTCCAGCCGGTCGTAAATCCGCTCAAAATCGATCTTGATCGGCTCTACTTCTTTGGACTTCTCATCCTCTTTGTCATCCTTTTCTTTTTCATCCTCCTCCTCATCAAAATAATAGCCCTCTTCCCTGTCACGCTGGGTCTTTTCATAATCTTCCTCAGTGAGCCAGACAAACCAGATGTCGGCATCCCCCCCGCTGTTCCGGGTGGAGGCAAAAGCCAGCTTATCCCCTTTGGTACTCCAGGACGGGCTGTAATCTCCTTTGGGATGCATGCTTACATTCACTGGCTTCTGGCTGTTGTCCGCGGCATGTATGTAAATCTCGCTGTTGAAGTTCAGGTCGTCCAGGGAGTATGCAAGCCAGCGGCTGTCCGGGCTCCAGGCAACCCCTGACGGGGTGGCCCAGCCATCCAACAACACCTTTCGGCCGGACAATTTTCCCTTTTCGTTTATATCGGCCACGACCAGCTGGCCCCTGCCCACCTGGTAGGCGATTTTCTTGCCATCAGGCGAAATCGCCAGGCTCATTTCGTGGCCTTTTGAAGTGGTGACCTGCTCCAGTTGTATTTTCAGGGTTTTAAAAAGGTCTGTTTTCCTGGGGTCTGCGGATCTGGCCAGGTAGATGTCCTTATTGCCATCCCGGTCGGAAATAAACAACAGGGTGGAGTCATTCAGCCATTGGGGGTCCTGGTCCCGGTAGGGGTGGTTGCTCAGGTTCACACTCCGTTTTTTCTCCTCGTCGTTTTCCTTAACAAAAATTTCCCCCCGGATCTCCATGGCAATGTACTTACCATTGGGGGAGAGCGCATATTCACTGATCCCGTTGGTATACGTCTTGCGTTCCATCGGATCAAACCGGTAATCAGCCCGCAGGTCTACCTGTATCTCTTTCGCCTGCTGGCCTTCCCGCATGCTGTAGATACCGGTTTTCCGTTCAAAGACATATTGACCGCCGGCCACATCAAAATAGCGTACTCCATCTTCTGTGAACCTGGTGAGGGGTTGTCCCTCCCCGGACTTGCGGCCTTCCCCAATTGGCTGTTTTACCAAATTATAGCGGCCTGATGCAGCACTTATGTAGACGAGCGTGTTGTCATCTGCCCAGCGCGGCATATAGTCGTTCACCTCATTATCGGTGAGCTGGGTGTAGGTGCCGGTTTTGGTATCATAAAGCCAGATTTCCTGGTCTGCAGGCCCGCGGTATTGCTCCCGGGCTACTCGGCAGGCGCCCCTGGTAAATGCGATATACCTCCCGTCGGGAGACAGGGAGGGCATCCCGCCGACGGCGTCGAGGACCCGCTGTGGGGTCCCGCCTTCAGGGGAAACGCTGTAGATTTCCGAGTTCCGTTCCACCTGCTGGAAGGCCCGGCGCGTGGTAAAAAGGATCCGTCCATCTTCCCAGGTATAGGCGAGGTCCCCTGAAGAATGATAGGTCAGACGGTTCGGACTTCCCCCCTCTGCCGGGATGGTGAATACATCATCATTGCCATACCTGCTTCCTGAAAAAGCGATCCGGGAACCGTCGGGGCTCCAGATGGGATGGTCTTCATATGCCTCATGAATGGTCAGCCGTCTCGCATCAGACCCATCGATTTGCATGCGCCAGATATCCCCCTGGTAGGAAAAAGCCACCTGCCGGCCGTCCGGGCTTATGGCCGGGGTCCGGAGCAGGTGGATGTCTTCGTTTTGGGCATAGGTGACAGTTGCCATAATAAACAGCAGGAATAGAAGGATTGAATTTCGCATTTGAGAAAGGTTTTTGCGTGTGGGTTACTAAAAAGCAAATTCGATATGATTACTGCCAGGTCTCCTCTGCCTTGTGGGTTAAAAGGCGGGATTTTCTGGCGTCCCTAAAAATAGGAATTTCTGGGCGAAGCCGTAGGCTTTGGATTGTCAGGGATTCGTGGTTTATGGCCTTGTTTTTTGTCGACCGCCAAACACAAAATACAGGACGCTCCCGATAATGTTGAAAAAAATGACCACGAGGATCCATAGCAGTTTGTCATTCCCCTTAAAGTCATTCCGGACGATATCAATCAGGGCAATAAGCGGCAGCAATACACAGGCAGTGGATATCGCAATGATGATGAGTACTTCCCAGGGTCCAATTAAAAGCGGGTACATGTCCTATTCAATTTATATGAAGCAATTGATCCCTGAACGAAAGGGTGGTTCCCGTGGACAGTCTTACGGGCAGGATCTTTTCCTAATGTTATTGCTTTCCGCACGTTGGGGGAATTTTTCCCCATACGGTTGAAACCTGGTAAAACGCGTTAGTCAGTTGCCAGTTTCTGCAGGAGCCCTCCCAGGATCTCGTCTTCATGTTGTCTGTGCTCCTGCCTGAAAACCTTCTGACTAAATGCTATCCGGTTTTTTGACAGTCAGCTTATTCTCCAGGTTACCAGTGTTCAAAGTGGTTTTGGGCTCAAAGAGGACCACCTTAACCTCTCCGACAGCCTTTGGTTTATGCATGGTCCCTTTTGGGATAATGGCAAATTCACCGGGGTTTAGCTCCAGGGTCTGATCCTCTAATTCAATGCGCAAAGTGCCTTCGATAACCAGGAACAGTTCGTCTTCATCTTTGTGCTGATGCCACACGAAGTCGCCCCTGAACTTTGCGACTTTTACGTGTTGCCCGTTAAGTTCCCCGACGATCCTCGGGTTCCACACATCGTCAAAAGCATCGAACTTTTCAGCCAGGTTTACCTTCTTTGGTGGCATCTTCCTATTCAGCTTTATGGGCTTCCAACTCGATTTCTATCATCAATTCTGGCAGAGCCAGTTCCTTGACCCCAAGCCAGGAACCGGTTGGAAATTGTTTGGTGTATATGGAATTTCGGTATCCGGCATTTTCCAGGAACAGGGGCATATCAGTGGTGAAGATATTTTCCTCGACCACATCATCGAAGGTACAGCCGTAATGGGCAAGTATTTTTTCCAGATCTGCATAGCAGTTTTTCATCTGTTGTGCCAAATCTCCGACGGCTGCAGGATTTCCCTCATCATCCATGCTTACAGCGCCCGAAATTTTTATAACGTTCCCGATTTTTACAGCGTGGGTATAGCCATAGGCCGTTTCTACTTCCGGCCGTAGTTGGAAATATTCGGGTTTCCCGGTATGCACCGGGGATTCTTTTTCAAGTTCTTCGATCGCTTCTTTTTCCTTCTGCCCGCAACTTTGAATTGCAAGTGCCAGGGAAAAAAGAGATATCAAAAGGGTCAATGAATTGGAATACCTGCCTGGATTTTTCATAATGATGGTTTTATATGGAATGCCTTTGAAATAATTCTTAAACGTGCTCAGGGGTTGTTCTAAATTTAGAAAGATGCCTGCTTATGGCTGAGGTTACTTCTTCATAGTTTGTCTGGATCAGCCAGTGGCCACCATCGAGCTCCAGGAAGGTATAGTCGCCTTTCATAAACGCTTCCGTTCCTTTGGCAGCTATTTCACCGACAGCTAAATCTTTCTTTCCCCAAATGAACAAAGTAGGGGTTTGTATGTATCTGATGGGCTGCATTTTTCCCCTCCTTAGATTCGCCCGGTAGTAATTGAGTGCACCGGTAAGGGAAGCCTTTCTCCGAAAAATGGAAAGGTAGTAATTCAGTTCTGCATCAGAACAGTTTCTCCACAATTTCCGAAACCATTTGAAATTATCCCTTCGAATGAGGATTTCAGGAAAGTAGGGCCACAAAAAAAGGCCGATATAACGACTTTTCTTTTTCTGCACGGGGTCGGTTTTAAATGCCTTGGCAAAGGCCTTATTGTGCGGGACGGACAGGGCGGCCCAGCTGAGAATCCTTTCGGGATTATTATACACAAGATTCCAGCCAATAGCGGCACCCCAGTCATGACCGACCAGATGAAATCTGTCCTTTTCCAGTGCATCGGCGATATTCAGGATGTCGGTACACAGCTTATCCACCGTGTAGTTTTTCACGCCTTTTGGGCAGGCACCCTGGCTATATCCCCGCATGTCCGGCGCCACACAAAAGAATCCCCTTTCAGCGAGATGATCCATAAGTCCTGTCCACATAATGGAAGCCTCGGGGAACCCATGGAGCAAGATGACGAGTTCTTCATTTTCATTCCCCGCCACCCAGGAGTTGAATTCAAATTCCCCAATATGTATGGTTTGGAGTTCGGCCATGGGTTGTTTCGTAATTATAGGGCCGCTACCACATTCATTCTCCCCCGGTTTGATCTTCAACCCGATAAGGCTTGAGCTCCTCAAAGAAAAAGTCGTCATTCGGCACGTCAAAATCAAAACCGGTAACCTCCAGGTTGTTATCGGTCTTGAATTGAATAGTTCCGAAACTGAACCAGGCCTGGGGATGGTCCCAGTGGATCTGCCAGACGTCGTAATGCCAGTGGGTGAGGCGGGCGGAAAGCAGGGGGGAATGGGAAAACTCCAGTTTTAGTTCCCCGTCGGTATCCCGGATGTAGAGTTTCCCGTAGATATCGGACTGGTACGTTCCAGGGAGCTTCTTGCGGT
>CBDUBB010000098.1:0-7894 GCA_965365265.1 uncultured Flavobacteriaceae bacterium | reverse complement strand
TTGATCCAGTACTTCGATGGCCTCGTCAAAATAGGTGATCTCACTTCCGGCCAAGCGTTAAAGAATATCCCCCTTCTCCAGGCCCGCCCCGGCATTATGGGAAGAATCCGGCACCTGCCCGACCATGAACGGGATCCGCAATTCAAAAAAACTGAGGTCCTCACTGGTGCTGAGCTTGCCCAGGAAATCCACCGGCAAGTCTATGGTGATGGGTTGTCCATCCCTTTCAACCGTAAAGCGGTCCGCCGTGATCATGCTGCGGCGCAGGTCTGAGTAATTTTCATATTGCTGCCCATCAATGGAGATGAGTTTGTCCCCGGTCTGCACCCCGAGCTCCGTGAACACCGGGTTGGTCACCCAATAGCCGTCCTTGATACTGGCTGTGGAGATATCCGCATCCCCGTAGGTAAATGAGGCCAGAATATAAATGACCAGGGCTACCAGAAAGTTGACGGTCACCCCGCCGAGCATAATGATCAGGCGCTGCCATGCCGGCTTGGAGCGGAACTCCCAGGGTTTCGGTGGCTGGGACATTTGTTCGGTATCCATGCTTTCATCGATCATCCCGGCGATCTTCACATACCCGCCCAGGGGTAGCCACCCGATTCCGTAAACGGTATCTCCGATCTTCTTTTTGAAGAGGGAGAACTTCACGTCGAAGAAAAGGTAGAATTTCTCAACACGGGTTTTGAAGGCCTTGGCAGGCAGAAAATGTCCCATCTCGTGGAGCACTATCAAAAGCGACAGGCTCATCAGGAACATCGAAGCTTGTATCACAATGGGTGACATAGAATGGATAACTCGGTTAGAACGAGCAAATCTACACTTTTGGAGGCGCTTTTGAAAAGAAAATAGCGGTGCCTCCCCCAGTTTAAGAAAGATTTAGGACCCCCCGGGCCCACGGAGGTTGAAGGAGACGGAGGTGATGTGTACCTTTGCGCCAAAGCAAAGGCGAATGCGTTCCTTTTTTGCCAAATACAAATTATTCGGCCTGGTGATGCTGGGCATCTCGGCTGTGATCATCGTTTTGTTTTACAAGGCCCTGCAACCCAAAAAGGTCCTTCCCGTCTATCAGCCTGCCGACTTTAACCCGGAACTGGTGGCGCCTGAACTGGCACACGTCAAAAAATACCACACCATTGCCGATTTTGCCCTTATCAACCAAAACGGGGATACCATTACCCAGGAAGATTACCGGGATAAGATCTACGTGGCCGACTTCTTCTTCACCACCTGCCCCACCATCTGCCCCATCATGACCGAAAACATGGGATATTTGCAGGAGCAACTCCTGGACGACGAGGAGGTTTTATTGTTGTCCCATTCGGTAACCCCCGTGATTGACTCCGTTCCCAGGCTTAAGGAATACGCCCTTGAAAAGGGGGTCGTGGACGCCAAGTGGAACCTGGTCACCGGCGATAAAAAGCAGATCTACGAGCTGGCCCGCAAATCCTACCTGGCCGTCAAAACGGATGGGGACGGGGGGCCTTTCGATATGATCCACACTGAAAATTTCATCCTGGTGGACAAGCAGCGGCGCATTCGGGGGACCTATGACGGGACCCGAAAGGAAGAGATGGAACGCCTCCTGGAAGACCTCAACATCCTGAAAAGAAGTTACCGGGAATAATCCCGGGACCGATTTTTTGCTCCAGGGGCCTTGAAATCGTCAATTTCCCTTATTTTTGTTCTTACTTAAAATCAATCTAAATAAGCATTGAGCTTTACCATTGCACACCTCAAAAGGGGAGAAAAAGGGATCATCAGGGAGTTTTCGGTGGATTCCATCCCTATTAAACTGCTGGAGCTCGGGTGCCTGCCCGGGAATGAGGTAGAGCTCGTACAGGTAGCCCCCCTCAAAGATCCGCTTTACATCAATGTGAACGGGTCCCATATAGCTATTCGTCGCTCGGTGGCCCTCCAAATCGAACTGGAACCAACCCGGGGCTATGAGTAAGGACATCAAGGTTGCGCTCATAGGAAACCCGAACACCGGGAAAACCTCGGTATTCAACAGTCTTACCGGCCTTAACCAGAAGGTGGGCAATTATCCGGGGATCACGGTGGAGAAGAAAATTGGCGTATGCAAGCTCTCCAGGGGGGTGCGTGCCCATATCCTCGACCTCCCGGGCACTTACAGCCTTAATACCACCTCCCTGGATGAAAGCGTGGTCGTGGAACTGCTGCTCAACAAGAACGCCCCTGATTTTCCCGATGTGGCCGTGGTGGTCAGCGATGTGGAAAACCTCAAGCGAAACCTGTTGCTCTTCACCCAGATCAAGGACCTGCAGATTCCGGCCATCCTGGTCATCAACATGGCCGACCGCATGATGCGAAAAGGGATCACCCTGGATGTGGAAAGGATGGAAAAGCGGCTGAATACAAAAATTGCCCTGGTCAGTACCCGGAAGAATACCGGGATCGATCATCTTAAAGAACTCATCGAGAATTACCGGACCCTTCCCACCTCACACAGCCTGGATGTTTCGGTCATTGAGCCAACCTACTTTGAATGCCTCAGGAAGGCCTTTCCCAAAGAGGACCTGTACAAGCTCTGGGTGGTAATCACCCAGGATGTCAATTTCACCCCACTGGATAAGGCGGACCTGTTCAAAAATGCCTCTTTTGATATTAAGTCGAGGAGCGACCTGAAAAAACTGCAGCATAAGGAGACCATCCTGAGGTACCAGTTCATCAACGGGGTGCTCAAAGAGACCTACAAGGTGGACTGGAAGGCCGCCAAGGGATGGCGTGCCACCCTGGACAAAATACTGACCCACAAGATTTTTGGGTATGCCATCTTTTTTCTGATCCTGCTGACCATTTTCCAGGCAATCTATGACTGGAGCAGCGTCCCCATGGACTTCATCGACGCCCAGTTTGCGGCTGCGAGTGAATGGGTAAAGGACACCCTTCCCCCCGGGGTGTTTACTAACCTGATCGCCGAGGGGATCATCGCCGGGATAGGCGGGATCGTCATCTTTATCCCGCAGATCGCCTTTTTGTTTTTCTTTATCTCCATCCTGGAGGAATCGGGCTATATGAGCCGGGTGGTGTTTCTCATGGACCGCATCATGCGCCCCTTCGGATTAAGCGGAAAAAGCGTGGTACCCCTGATCTCGGGAACCGCCTGTGCCATCCCCGCCGTCATGGCAACCCGGAATATTGAGAACTGGAAGGAACGGCTGATCACGATTCTCGTGACCCCATTCATGACCTGTTCGGCCCGCCTGCCCGTATACCTGATCATCATTGCCCTGGTGATCCCCGAAGGCCGTTTCCTGGGCCTGAGCTACCAGGCGCTCACCCTTATGTTGCTCTACCTGCTCGGGTTCGGGGCTGCCATTTTCGCGGCGACCATCCTCAACCGGATCCTGAAGATCCAGAGCCGCAGCTTCTTCGTGGTTGAAATGCCGAATTACAAATGGCCCCTCTGGAAGAACGTCTTCTATACCGTGGTGGAAAAGACGAAGAGCTTTGTCTACGGGGCCGGGAAAATCATCCTGGCTATTTCCATTGTCCTCTGGTTCCTGGGGTCAAACGGACTGTCCGAGGATTTCAAGAATGCCGAAGAAATCGTAACAGAACGGGTGAGCCGGGAAGGGCTTTCAGCAAATAGCATGGCCTTTATAGACACTAAAATGGAGGAGTACCGTTCTTCCATTCCTTCAGAGGGTGCCGCCAAAAACAACCGCATCCCCGAAGTAGCCCTGCAGGACTCCCTCCAAAAAATGCGCTCCGACCTGAGGTCCCGAGTCATCCGGCAGGAAGTGGCCGGTTACCGGCTGGAACATTCCTTTATTGGACAGTTGGGAAAATTCATTGAGCCGGTGGTTCGACCCCTGGGGTATGACTGGAAAATTGGGATAGCCGTACTCACCTCTTTTGCCGCCCGGGAGGTTTTCGTCGGGACGCTGGCCACCATTTACAGTGTGGGCAGTGACGAGGAGGAAACTATTAAAAACCGGATGGCTGCGGAAGTGCGGGCAGACGGAACGCCCCTGTTCAACCTTGCCTCCGGCATTTCGCTCCTGCTTTTCTACGCCTTTGCGATGCAGTGTATGAGTACCCTGGCTATCGTCAAACGGGAAACCAACAGCTGGAAATGGCCCATGCTCCAACTGGGCTTTATGACGCTAATTGCCTACCTTACGGCCCTGGCCGCCTATCAATTGATCTCTTGAAAAATGTGGGGCTGGCAACATATCCTGATGTACATCACCCTGGCCCTGGCGGTGGGCTACCTCCTTCGAAAATTCGTCTTTACCGGGTCCCGGAAATCGGGAAAGAAATCCCTGGGGGGTGATTGTGGTGATCCGGACTGCGGCTGTCACTGATCAGAATAAATTCGCCACAAAGGAATATCCAAGCAGGGCCCAGCCGGCGAGGAGCAATACCCCTCCCAAAGGCGTAACGGGCCCCAGAAACCGCCATTTCCGCCCATAGACCTCACTGAGCACAAGCCCGTAGATGCTGAAGGAAAAAAGCAGGGTCCCCCACAGGAATGCACTGATAATATAGCCGTCAAGGGAGCTTGTAAAGGAGAGGTTAAAACTGAGTACCAGCAGGAGGATGGCATGGAACAGCTGGTACCGGACCCCGGTTTCGAAGGCCCGTGCCTGGTCTTCCGACATTTTTCCCTTCAGATAATGCGCTCCAAACGCACCTAGAAGGACTCCTAAAAACCCCAGCAAAGCGCCCATTACCTGGGCAAGTAGCAATTGTTCCATAGAATTGTGAATGATTGGTGTTATCCGACTGAATACAACGTAATCCAGCCCTAAATATAGTGATCGGATTATTGCTTCCCATCCCTTTAATGAATATCTTTCGGTAAATTCTCACGAAATGAAAAAGCTTTTGATCCTCGGAGTTATCAGCCTCCTGACCCTATCCTGCGGCAGCTCGAAAACCGCGTCCTCTCAAGATGATAAAAACCTGGAGCAAACCCTGGATGACCAGAATGCGGCGGTGCTGCCCCTGGTGACGCGCATTCAGAAATTACCCGGCGTAACCCTGCGCGGGGGCGTGCCTGTATTCATCAAGAACAGCAGCAGTACCAGCGGCCGTCCGCCCCTGCCCCTCTATGTGGTAGATGGCCTGGTCATAGGAAACTCTTTCAGGGCCGTTGAAAACATCGTGCAGCCCGTTGATGTCAAAAGCATTCGGGCCATTACCGGGTCTGAGGCATCCTTTTACGGGGCCCGTGGGGCCAATGGGGTGATCGAAATCACCACCAAAAGTGGGAATTGACCTTTCCGGTCCCGGGTTCTGGGGTGGCAGGGGAAATCCTTCGCCCATGCATTTTTTCTACCTGGCATCCCGTGGATCCATTGGTTCAGAGGTACCACCCCTGGCTGACCTTGACCGGCTTCAATCGATTCCTTTTTAAGCCCCGGACGCAGGGGCCCTTATTAACTACAAATTGAAAACCAAACCTGAATTCATGAAAACTACATGGTGCGCTATCCTGCTACTGGGAACGATATCGCTCAACGCCCAGGGAACGAGGCTGCTTCGCCAGCCCACGGTATCCGGGTCCGAAATTGTGTTTGTCTATGCCAATGACTTGTGGAAATCTCCTGTTTCAGGGGGAAAGGCAGTCCGGCTGACCTCCAATGAAGGGTATGAATCCTACCCCCATTTTTCACCCGATGGAGCCTGGGTGGCTTTTACCGGCCAGTACGGGGGGAATACGGATGTCTTTGTGATTCCTGCCTCAGGGGGGGAGCCCAAAAGGCTCACCTGGCACCCGGGAGCCGATGTTGTCCAGGGATGGACTCCGGATGGCAAAGTCGTCTTCCGTTCAGGAAGGGAGGGGCACCCCACCCAGACCAACCGCCTTTACTCCGTAGGGGTTGATGACGGCTTCCCTCAGGCGCTTCCTGTGCCCCGGGCAGCCTACGGGGAAATTTCCCCCGACGGATCCCATATAGCTTATATCCCTATTACCTCCTGGGATCCCGAATGGCGAAATTACCGCGGGGGCCAGGCCATGCCCGTTTGGATCGTCAACCTGGAAAGCGGGGAATTGCAGCGCACCCCTCAGAAAGACAGGGAACGCCACCTGGACCCGGTATGGTACCAGGGAAAGGTTTTCTATATTTCCGAAAGGGACTACGCCGCGAATATCTGGGCCTATGATCCGGCAGACGGATCCGAGAAACAACACACCTTCCACAAGCAATTCGATGTGAAAAGCCTGGATGCCGGCCCATCCGGCCTTATCTATGAACAGGGGGGCTACCTGCACCTGCTGGACCCCGATGCCGGTAGCAACCGACAGCTGGAGATCACGGTGGAAGG
Source organism: uncultured Flavobacteriaceae bacterium (assembly GCA_965365265.1). Classification (GTDB taxonomy): domain Bacteria; phylum Bacteroidota; class Bacteroidia; order Flavobacteriales; family Flavobacteriaceae; genus Robiginitalea. Next base: position 1,588 of record CBDUBB010000098.1, on the reverse strand, counting down.
GGACATGAATTTCGCCCGTGCCCGATGGGAAGAAGTAGATGGGGGCGACCTGGAAAACCCGCGCCTGAGCCCGAATGGCAAACGGGCCTTATTCGAACACCGGGGGGAAGTCTTCAGCATTCCGCTGGATAAGGGCAGCTGGAGAAATCTGAGCCGGACCCCCGGGGTGGCGGACCGTTACCCCGCCTGGTCTCCGAAGGGGACCAAAATAGCCTGGTTCCGGGATTCCAGTGGGGAATACGAACTGGTCCTCGCAGATCAGAAGGGTGAAATCCAACGAAGCTATACGCTGCCTGAACCTACCTTCTTTTTCCGGCCGGCCTGGTCCCCGGATGAAAATTACATCGCCTATACGGACACCCACTATAACATCTGGATCATCGCCCTGGCGGACGGGAAAACCGTGAAAATCGCCTCGGACCGGTATGCCCATCCCAACCGGGAGATGCACCCGGTTTGGTCGCCTGACGGCAAATGGGTAGCCTACAGCCGTCAGCTGGACAGCCACTTCAAAGCTGTTTTTGCCTACCACCTCCCCAGCGGCAAGACCGTCCAGATCACGGATGGCATGGCAGATGCCCTCAGCCCTTCCTGGGATGCCTCTGGGAAGTACCTTTATTTCCTGGCGAGTACGGACTATGCCCTGCAATCGGGATGGCTGGACATGAGCTCCCTGAACGTTCCATTTACAAGGAGCCTGTATGCCGTGGTGCTGTCGGATGCCGGCAAGGCCCCTACCCTGCCGAAAAGCGACGAGGAAGGGCTGGAAGAAAATGGAAAGGACCTCCCGGATGAAAAAAAGAAAGGGGAGGCTAAAGAGGCCGTCACGGTAGACCTCGATGAGGCCGGGATCCAAAACCGGATCATCGCCCTGCCCCTTCCGGGCCGCAACTACACAGGGCTGTCTGCCGGACCCGAGGGAATTGTATTTATAAATGAAAACGTACCCAATGAACAGGGGCTTACCCTGCATAAATACTCCCTGGAGGAGCTCGAGGCAAGTGAATATGCCACAGGGGTCCGGGATTTCGTGATTTCGGATTCCAGGGAACAGATCCTGGTGCGCCAGGGCTCGGGCTGGAAGGTGGGCAAGACCAATAGCAAGGACCTTTCAGACGCAGAATCCCTGAAGACAGACCTGCGCCTCAGGGTGGTGCCCACCGAGGAATACCACCAGATCTTCAGGGAAGGATGGCGTTTTATGAGGGATTTCCTCTATGTGGACAATGTCCACGGGGCACCCTGGGAGGCTGTTTACTCCTGGTACGCCCCCTGGGTGGACCACGTGCGGCACCGAACAGACCTGAACTACGTGGTGGATATCCTCAGCGGGGAAGTGGCGATCGGACATTCCTATGTCTCCGGCGGGGACCAGCCGGACCTCGACCGTGTACCCGTGGGCCTGCTCGGATGTGATTTTGAGGTCGCAAACGGCAGGTACCGGATTGCCAAAATATATACCGGGGAACAATGGAATCCGGACCTGTACGCCCCTCTGGCCCTTCCGGGCCTTGGCGTCAAAGAAGGGGATTACCTCCTTGCCATCGACGGGAAAAACCTCAAGGCAGGGATGAACCCCTATGCCCTT
>CBDUBB010000097.1:0-7922 GCA_965365265.1 uncultured Flavobacteriaceae bacterium | reverse complement strand
TGACACCCGCCTCGCCCTGCATCAGGATTCGAATCGGCTCTCCCTGCCTGGCCTCGTATTCGAGCATGGATTGCCTGCAGTTACCACAGGGGGCCGCAGGAATTTCGAGCCTGGCTACTCTGCCGGTTGCAGTAATGGCGATGGCTTTGATATGTGCCCCCGGAAATCGGGCACCTGCCTGGAAAACCGCCACCCTTTCGGCACAAAGGCCCGAGGGGTACGAGGCATTCTCCTGATTGTTCCCGATTACGATCTCTCCGGATCCCAGTAAGACAGCTGCCCCCACCTTAAATCCGGAATAGGGTGCATAAGCCCCTTCCCGGGCCCGTCTCGCTGTTTGTAACAACCTGAGGTCTTCCGGGGAAAGCTCCTTCTCGGAATCGTAAACCGTCAGGTCAAATCCCACTTGTCGTTTTTCCACGCTTAAAGATACGGGAATTGGAAGAACCTGTCCGTAAAAGAAAAAACCTGCAAGGTGCAGGTTTATATCATTTTTCGGACCCTTCCCGAAGGTTAGTCGTTATAGTATTGTTCTCCGAAGTTGAATGTAAGGGAGAAGCGCAGGGTATTCTCCAGCGGATTCCGCACCTGTGCTGTGGAAAAGAGGTAAGACAGATCGATCTGGGCGTTGTTATAACGGAAGCCGGCACCAAGGCTGAAGAATTTCCGGAACCCCTTTTCTTCGCTTTCATTGAAGTATCCGGCCCGGAGCATAAAGGCCTCCCTGAAAACATATTCCGCCCCCAGGGCCCAGGTGATCTCCTTTAATTCTTCACTGAATCCGTCCGGGGCATCCCCAAATGACTTAAACATGCCCTCAAACCAACCGATTTTCTGGTACTCTTCATTATCGCTGGCATCAATTACGCCATCCCCGTTAAAATCCTGTGGGGTCGGGACGAGCAATTTGTTGAATTCAGTACGCAGGGATAGCACATTATCATAGTCAAAAATGAAATCGAAACCACCACCCAGACCGAGATTGGTAGGAATGAAGTTTTCCTGCCCTGCTTCGTCGTACCGTATTTTCGGGCCTATATTGGAGACATTAAAGCCCCCGACCCACCTGCCGTCGAAATTCTCATAGGCCTTTTCCCTGCCGCGATAGTAGCCGCCTATATCCACGGCAAAGGTATTTCCATCCTGTACGGCATTCCCCAGCTGTGGAATCTCGAGGTTCGAACTGATGAAACGCCCTGTAATTCCCATGGAGAACTCCTCGCTCAGCTTCAGGGAGTAAGATCCGTCAATGGCCAGTTCATTGGGTTTGACAAGGACACCTTCTTCAATAAATGAATTTCTCAGTTCAATTTCCCCCAGGGTAAAGTACCGGATGGAGAACGCAAAGGCACTCCGTTCGTTTATCTTATTGAAATAGCCTGCATTGAGCAGGGCGATGTCCGTAATGATGCTTTCCAGGTATGGGGTATAACTGATCCCGATCCCGGATTTTCGCTCTGCAAAGGCGTATTTGGCCTGGTTCCACTGCTGGGAAAAAACATCTGTGGAACTTGCAATACCGATGTCTCCCATTGCAGACGAGCGTGCGTCTGCGGCAATGGTAAGAAAGGGAACCGCCGTGGTGATAACTCTTTCTCCACTCTGAGCAACCACCGTTGCCGAAAAGAGGATCAAAAAGATAGAACTTAATTTTTTCATGTGCCAGTGTGTGTCTATAGGCATCGACAAAAGGCGAAGCCACGCATACCCCCGTGGGTATCCTGTATTTTGATTGGTAACGGCATTTTAACAATTATCTTGTGTATAGCGATCATATTTCGACAAGTTCGTCCGCTTATTCGTTCAATCTATCAGCAAGGCTTTCAAAGACAAGAGTTGCTAATGGAAGGTTAAGGATGCATTCCCCCCTTTCCAAAGGTACTAAATACTGCAGGCCCCCGGATTTAAAATTCGGCTTTGGCTATACTAGATTTCGGAAATACCCGTTATGAAATCAAACCTGCCTGGCCCGGGCTCTGTTCTGGATGGCGCAGTTTTTAAGAGGCATATAAAATATTATGGGTTTTTGCCCGTTTAATTAGCCGAATAGCAACAATTTTTGAACCCACTGAAGGCCTGAACGGCCCGATCTGAAACCTAAGTCCTAAATACAGATGAAACAAACACGTATCAGCGCATTCGTAACGGCAGCCCTTGTTATTGGGTCCCTGAGCCTGCAAAGTTGCAAGAAGTCCTCAGGGTCCAAGGATATATCCAGGGCAACCGGATGGAAAATAAATGCCAAGGAAGGTGGTTTTCAATACAATTCCGACTTCAAGGAACAGGAAACCGCTCCCGGGCTTGTTTTCGTTGAGGGAGGCACCTTCACCAAAGGGAAGGTACAGGATGACGTAATGCACGATTGGAACAACACTCCCACCACACAGCACGTACAGTCCTTCTATATGGATGAAACGGAGGTGACCAACGTGATGTACCTCGAGTACCTGGATTACCTCAAGAGTGTTTATCCCCCTGAGGATCCTAAATACACCAATATTTATGTCGGGGCGCTGCCCGATACCCTGGTTTGGAGAAACCGCCTTGGCTACAACGAAACGATGACCAACAACTACCTCCGTCACCCCGCCTACGCGGAGTACCCGGTGGTGGGTGTGAACTGGGTTCAGGCAACCCAATTTGCCGAATGGCGTACCGACCGGGTGAACGAAGCCATGCTCGAGCGTGAGGGCTACCTGGCCGATGATGTTAAATACCGTGCAATGAACGGAGAAATTGGGGGAACCTTCAGCACCGAGTCCTACCTGAACAATCCGAAATCAGTTTATGGTGGCCAGATTGACACCCTTATGGGCAAGAAACAAAAGGATTCCGTACCTATCTTCGCCAAGAGGAGTAGCGGTGTCCTGATGCCTGCCTACAGGCTACCCACCGAAACCGAATGGGAGTACGCTGCCCAGGCACTGGTAGGAACCCGGGAATACAACAACTACCGGGGCCGTAAGAAATATCCCTGGGGAGGAGACTACACCAGGAACGGACAACGCGTTGGCCGCGGAGACCAGCTGGCCAACTTCAAGCAGGGCAAAGGAGATTACGGCGGAATTGCCGGATGGTCGGATGACGGTGCGGATATCACTGCCCCTGTAAAATCCTATAAGCCCAACGACCATGGTCTTTACGACATGGGAGGTAACGTATCCGAATGGGTGGCCGATGTATACCGCCCCATCGTTGACGATGAAATCAGTGACTTCAACTACTACCGGGGTAATATCTTCATGAAAAAGGCCATCGCTGAAGATGGCAAGGTAAAGGTATTGCCGGAGGGAGAAATCGTCTACGACACCCTCCCCAATGGCAAGATAGTGGCTGTAAACCTCCCGGGAGAAGTAAAAATGGTGGCCGTGGATGAGGAAGACACCTACCTGCGGACCAATTTCTCCGAAAGTGACAACCGCGGATACAGGGATGGTGATCCAGGGTCCTCTCGTTTCTTTGATCGCTTCAGCGATGAGGAGGACCAGAAAGGCCAGATGTACAATTCCCCCCAGCACCGCGTGGAACGGGATGAAGAAGGAAACCTCATCCGGGAATACGACAAGAGCAATCACCGTACCTCCCTGATCAATGACGAGGTAAGGGTTTACAAAGGTGGTTCCTGGAGAGACCGGGCCTACTGGCTGGATCCTGCCCAGCGCCGATACCTGCCGCAATACATGGCGACGGATTATATTGGCTTCCGCTGTGCAATGTCAAGAGTAGGATCCAAATCCAAAGGAAAGAACAAGACAGTACGCGGCAAAAAAGTAAAAAAATAAAATCCGCAATGCTGTTAGAAAGCCCTGACTTTTCGGTCGGGGCTTTTTATATTTATCCCCATGAGTATTGCAGAGATCTATAAGCTCTTCCTGAAATATCCAAGGATTTGCACGGATAGCCGGCATATTGTTGCCGACAGCCTGTTTTTCGCCCTGAAAGGCCCGAATTTTAATGGAAATGCCTATGCATCGGAAGCCCTTGAAAAAGGGGCGGCCTATGCCATTTTGGATGAAGCGGAATACGCAGGGTCAGATCGCTGCCTCCTGGTCGAGGATGCCCTGAAATGCCTGCAGGAGCTGGGCACATACCACCGCCGCCAATCCGGAGCCACTGTTATCGCTCTTACAGGCAGCAATGGTAAGACCACTACCAAAGAGCTGATCTCCGGTGTACTGAACAGCAAATACGAGACCCTGAGTACGGAGGGAAATCTCAACAATCATATCGGGGTACCCCTAACCCTGCTTAAGCTACGTGCCGAAACCGAGATGGCCGTGGTGGAAATGGGCGCCAACCACCAGGGAGAGATCGGGTTCCTCAGCCGGTTGGCTGAGCCGGATTTCGGGTATATCACAAATTTTGGCAAGGCCCATCTGGAAGGATTCGGAGGCGTGGAAGGAGTTATAAAGGGAAAAAGTGAGTTGTACCAGTACCTGCTGGGGGCCGGAAAACACGTTTTCTTCAATGCGGATGACCCGATTCAGCGGGAAAAACTTAAAGGATACCAAACAAAGACCGGTTTCAGCACCTCAGATCCGGACTTCTTCCAAATCGAAAACCTGGGGGCAGACCCCTTTGTAAGGCTTAAGGTGGCGGGCACAACCATAGAAACGCAATTGAGTGGGGCCTATAATTTCCCGAATTGCGCCATCGCCGTACTGGTGGGCACCTATTTTGACATTTCCCTTCCGGATATTAAGAAGGCCCTGGAAGGCTATGTGCCGGAAAATAACCGGTCCCAGATGGTTCAGAAGAAAGACCTGGAAATCATCCTGGACGCCTACAACGCCAACCCCAGCAGCATGGAAGTGGCCCTTCGGCACCTTGCCGGCCTGAAATCACCCAGAAAAATAGCCATCCTCGGTGATATGTTTGAACTTGGAGAAGAATCCCAAAAGGAACACCAGGCGATTGCAGACCTGGGGGATTCCCTGGGTATTGATGCCCTTTTTCTGGTAGGCAAGGCCTTTTCCGGCATTCGTACTGGCGCAAAACAGTTTGAGACTTTTGAGGACCTGGCATCCTTCCTGAAGTCCCACCCCCCAAAAGGCCCTGCCACCCTGCTGATCAAGGCCTCCAGGGGCATGGCCCTGGAACGGGTTCTGGATCATCTGGGTTAGAGGCCGCAGTATAATTCTTCGTACTTATTTAATCACTCCTGTTGTCGTGATCCAGATGCAGCCCGCTCCTGCAAATAGGGCCGAGCAATCGCAAAAGGTCCGGTGGACCTTTTGCCGCGAGGAGCCAGCCGGTGCGATGGCCAGGCTGCTCTTTAAGCGATAAGGCTTGTTCAATATAATTCTGGACCGATGAGCATCACTGGATTACATCGCTTCGCTCTGTGTTCCAGATGCAGCCCGCTCCTGCAAATAGAAAACCCTATCCGGCCGTGCCGGATAGGTGTTTTTCATTTCTCCTCCGCAAGCTCAAACAAGTTTGGCTTGCTTTGTAGAAATGAAAAACCCACGCCGTTGGCGTGGGTTTTCTGCTTGATGTGGGATATACTGGATTCGAACCAGTGACCTCTGCCCTGTCAAGGCAGCGCTCTAAACCAACTGAGCTAATACCCCCTGGAATGGGGGCGCAATTTCGTAAAAAATACGGGACCTTAAAAGCGCCTGTCGGAATTTCTTCAAAGACTCCTAAAATTCCGGTAATTTTCTCCATACTGACCTGGATCATTTCAATCGCAATATGAGTGTCTTAATTTCGGGGCGATGAACTGATTGTCTAACCTAAAATGCGTGTCATGACCTTAGTAAAATTTAAAAGAAGGCCTTTCGGAAACCTGTTGACACAGGACTTCTTCGATTTGGACAACTTCTTCGATGACAGAATGTGGAATAAAGGGCTTATGAATGCGGATTTCTGGAATGGTAAAACCGTAGAACCCGCCTTGAACATCAAGGAAACCGACGACCATTTCGAAATCGAATTAGCCGCACCCGGATTTTCCAAGAAAGACTTCAATGTTACCATTGAAGATGGATGCCTGAACGTCTCTGCTGAGAAAAAGCAAACAGAGGAGAAAGAAGAGGATGAGTATACCCGCAGGGAATTTAATTATTCAGCCTTTGAAAGATCTCTGATGCTTCCTGAATCCGTGAAGGATGAAGAAATCAAAGCGAAGTACAACGATGGCATTCTTAGTTTCAAAGTGATGAAAAAAGAAGAAGCCAAGAAAAGACCTCCGAAAGTTATTGAAGTTGGCTGATTAAGCCCTTCAATTGCCAGAATCCCTGTATTGCAAATATCCGTTGTCCATAAGTGCTGCAATGCAGGGATTTTTTATGTCTTTTTGAGAACAGACAGATCGGTGGATGACTCCCGGATTTGTTTTTTGGCTTCCCGGTAGCCAAGGTCGAAGATAGTATCCAGGTCCTTTTCGAGGAAGGTGCTGTACTTGCGGAGTTTCGTCGGATATACCACAAGGTCGCAAAGCTCGAATTTAGCAATGGATTCCTGAGCGGTCTTCAGTTTTAGTACCCTTTCCAGGACCGTAATAGAATTTTTTATTTCGGTTCTCCGAACCTCCTCGAAAGGATTTACATATACCCCGATCAGAAATCCGGCCTCCTCCCTGAGCAGATCGGCCGGGAAATTGTTGAGCACCCCTCCATCCACGTAGTAGCCCTCCCCTATTTCCACAGGGGCAAAAATGCCCGGAAAAGCGGCAGACGCCAGAAGGGGCCGGACCAGGGGCCCTTCCTGGAAAACTTCCAGCTCTCCATTCAGGATGTTGGTGGCAGTAACCTTCAGGGGGATTTTCAGGGCATTGAAATTATCAACCGGCAGAAAATCTCTGAAACTTTCATAGAAGTTGTCCGGATCAAGCCATCCCGGTTTACCGAAGGCGTAATTTCCAATGCTGAATAGCTGCAGTCCCTTGAAGAATTCCAGCATCTCATCGGTGGATAATCCGCTTGCGTAAAGGGCGCCAACTACCGCCCCTGCACTGGTGCCTGCAATCGAATCCGGGGTCAGACCCGCCTCCTCCATTGCCCTGATGACGCCGATATGGGCAATGCCTCGATAGCCTCCTCCTGAAAGAATCAGACCTGTTTTCATTTTTTTCTTATTGTGTTGCTCACCGGATGTGGGCTGCATCGGGCTTTATTATATGACCATTGTCATATTAATCAATGCGGCCCCACCCTAACTTTATACGTTACAGGATGACGAAATATCCCATGTCTGTTGACGGGCGCCTTACATCAGTTGCAACAGATGAATTCATGAGATGACCTCCCTAATGCTCAAGGTACGAACTTAAGGGTATTAAACAAGGCTGGCGCATTCCGGGAGAGTTTCGGAAATACCCCGCCGATGAATCAAGTAGCTGTACATACCGATTTTCTCCGGGCCCTGATTGCCAATAGCAGGGACCCTTGCCTCCTCCTGGATCAGGACCTGGTCATAACGCTATCCAATCAGGCGGCGGCGGCATTATCGGGGGTTCAGCAAGATGATCTGACTTCCATTCCACTTGATGCGCTGATTCCGGAAGGAATTCCCGAAAATGGATTTCCCCAAACGGAACCCGGGTCGTTCAGGGGCCTTTTCCAAAGCCGTGATCAAAATAAAATCCCGCTTCGGATCTGTTCCTATCCCGTCAGGGAAGGGAACAACACCCTGATCATTTTGAAGCGGCTTCAATCCGGGGAAGAGGAAAATCCATTCGCCTTGTTAGAGGAAGAAAGAATCAAGACAGATGCGCTGCTGAAGGCCATACCGGATGCTATTTTCATTCAGGATTTCAAGGGAAATTTCCTGGATTACTACCCCGCCATGTACGAAGGATTCATTCCTGAGGACCGCCCTGTCAAAAACCGGCACATATCCGAATTTCTGCCCCGGGACGTAGTGGCGCTGTTTGAAGAAGCCTGGATGCGCCACTATACCGGCATGGTCGAACGCGT
>CBDUBB010000096.1:0-7932 GCA_965365265.1 uncultured Flavobacteriaceae bacterium | reverse complement strand
GAGCTTGCAAAGCAGCATAAAGAAGCGCTCACCTCATTCCTTTCGGAACTATAGATACTTACTTAAACTGGATTCCTATGACGGCAATCAAGAACGAACGATTTTCCGGAGTATGGGATGGGATTTCCGTACACGGATACTGGTATACTCCGGAAAAGCCCAAAGGACTGGTCGTCCTCGTACACGGGTTTGGAGAACATTCAGAGCGATATCTCGACGGAGTGGTCCCTTTTTTCACTTCCCGGGGACTGTGCTGCTTTGGTTTCGACCTGGTTGGGCACGGACGTAGCGGCGGCAAAAGAGGGGATTGCAGGGGATATGACCAATTGCTCCATTTCGTGGATACGGGGTGCCGGCTGGCCCGGGAACGCCATCCAAAGCTGCCCCTGCTCCTTTTTGGACACAGCATGGGCGGGAACCTGGTGCTGAACTACACACTTCGCGGGCTGGGCCAGCCGGAGGGTATTGTCGCGAGCAGCCCATACTTGAGGCTTGCCTTCAGTCCGCCTAAATGGAAATGGCAGTTGGGCAAGTTCCTGGAACGGACGGCCCCGCATGTTACCGTCCCGGCAGGTCTGGATCCCGAAGGGATTTCCAGGGATCCAAAGGAAGTCACCGCTTACATGCAAGACCCCCTAATTCACGACCGCGTTAGCCCCAGGTACTCCTTTCCGGTGATCAAAGCAGGAGAATGGGTGCTGGAGAATGCATCCAAGTTGAAGACACCCACCCTGATCCTTCACGGGACGGATGACCCTATTATCGATCCGGAAGGAAGCAGGATATTGCACCAAAAGGCGACGGCAAGCAGGCTTGTTGAGATAGAAGGAGGGTATCACGAACTCCACCACGACCTGGGAAGGGATGCCTACTTCGGGGCACTGGATTCATGGCTTTCGGCTCATTTTCCCTTCGGGATTTCCTCAGAGTTTTAAGTAAATACCTTAATGTACTGATGGCAGATTAGTCTGTACCTTTGTAGCATGCGGAAGGATTTTGCAGCTCATATTTCCAATACTTTTCCTGAATTGGGGGAACAGCCTTTTCTGCTGGCCTGCAGTGGGGGGGTGGACAGTGTGGTTTTAACCCATCTCCTGAAGGATCTGGGCTGCCTTTTTGAGCTGGCTCACTGTAATTTCAAATTACGGGGTACCGAGAGTGACCGGGATGCCGATTTCGTAAGTTCCCTGGCTAATGAACTCGGACTAAAACTAAACGTAAAAAGCTTTGATACAAAAAGATACGCTGAATCACATAAACTTTCGATTCAGGAAGCAGCCAGGGAATTGAGGTATTCCTGGTTTCATGAGCTCCTTCAGGAACGGAGGCTGTCTTTCATGGTGACAGCCCACCACGCAGACGATGTTCTGGAGACCTTTCTGATCAATCTGACCCGGGGTACCGGTCTGGACGGGCTTTCGGGGATTCCAGCCCGTGCCCCCGGAATAAGAAGGCCTCTGCTTGCCTTTACTGGTGAGGAGATCAGATCCTATGCCAAAAAGGCCGGCCTTCAGTGGCGGGAAGATTCCTCCAACCCGAAGGATAAGTACCTGCGGAACCGACTCCGGAAAACGGTGATCCCCTCCCTTAAAGAATCCGACCCGAGGTTCCTGTCAAACTTTGACAAATCCCTGAAATTCCTGAGGGGCAGCCAGGCACTTGTTCACAACCATTTGGACACCCTAAGGCGATCCCTGTTTACCTCCAAAGACGGGATCATCAAGATCCCGGTGGTATCCCTGGGCCGCCTCAGCCCTCTGGACGCCTATCTTTACGAGCTTTTTCACCCCTACGGCTTTTCAGACTGGGAGGCCCTGGAACGTCTTCTGAAAGCCGACAGCGGGAAACAACTGATTTCTCCCACCCACCTTTTGCTCAGGGACAGGGACCACCTGCTTTTAAAGGAGCAAACACCTCCCGACCAAACCGTATACGAGATCGATCTGCATGTCTCCAGGCCTAAGGGCCCCATTTCTCTGGAGGTTACTCAGGTGATGGAGCTCGGCCCGGCTTCGGGAAATGTACTATTCGTGGACAGGGAAACGTTAAAGAAAGGATTACAGGTTCGGAAATGGCGAAAAGGGGATTATTTTTACCCCCTCGGAATGGAAGGAAAGCAGAAAATCTCCAAATATTTCAAGGATCACAAGTTCAGCCGGTTCGATAAGGAAGCTCAATGGCTGATGTGCAGCGGGGACGATATCGTATGGATTGTCGGACACCGGGCAGACGATCGGTTCAAGGTACGCAAAGACACAACACAAATACTGAAGATCTCGTGGAAAGATTCAGAAGAAGCATTGTAGCCGGGATACTGTTTATTAGTGCATTCCTGAATCCGGTTTGGAGCCAGGCAGACCCACATCCTGTGCGCTGGGAACAAGAACTCATCAGGAATTCAGACTCCACGGTTACCCTTGTCCTGAAGGCATACATAGAAGAAGGGTGGCACCTGTATTCCCAGCACACGCCTTCCGGGGGCGCCCTGCCAACGGAATTCACCTTTGCCGGGGCGGGTGAAGGCTATGACCTTCAGGGCCCTGTTCAGGAAAGTGAAACCCACACAGCCTTCAGCGATATTTTCGAAGTGGATGAGACCTTTTTCAAAAACACCGCCCGGTTTACCCAGGAGATCCTGATCACTGATTCGCTGTTACCGGGGATACAGGTAGATGTGTTCTACCAGGCCTGCAAGGAGGTGTGCATCGGTGCCGAAAAAACCTTTTTATTCTCCCTGACCGGCACGCCTTTTACCCCCAGGACGGAAACCCTGGATGCGGCCTCCTTAAGCAAGGGGGAACAACTGACTGTAGATTTTAAGAACCGCAGCATGCTCGAGCAGGATGCGAATTCTCAGACCCTTAAGGAGCAGGGATTCTGGGTGATCTTCGGCCTCGGATTCCTGGGAGGACTCATCGCCCTGCTTACCCCCTGTGTTTTCCCGATGATCCCCCTTACGGTATCTTTTTTCACCAAGCAGGGGGGCAGTCGGTCCCGCGGTATTGCCAATGCCGCCTTTTACGGCGTGTGCATTGTGCTGATCTATTTTCTGCTGAGCCTGCCATTTCACCTTTTTGATTCTGTGGATTCCCAAATCCTGAATACGATTGCCACCAACATATGGCTGAACCTCTTTTTCTTCCTGGTCTTTGTTGTATTTGCATTTTCGTTCTTCGGGTACTACGAGCTTACCCTTCCTGCTTCCTGGGCCTCCAGGGCAGATGATGCCTCGAATCGGATAGGAGGGGGGATCGGGATTTTCTTCATGGCACTTACCCTGGCCATCGTTTCTTTTTCGTGTACGGGCCCCATCCTGGGAGGCCTGCTGGGGAGTACTGCACTTGCTGAAGGAGATGTGGCCTATAACCTGACGGCGGGCATGCTCGGTTTTGGTTTGGCCCTGGCCCTTCCCTTTGCCCTTTTTGCCATGTTCCCGTCCTGGTTACAGCGTCTCCCGAGCTCTGGAGGCTGGATGGATACGGTAAAGGTGGTGCTCGGCTTTATCGAATTGGGCCTCGCGTTGAAATTCCTTTCCAATGCCGACCTGGTTGGCAACTGGGGGATTTTCAAAAGGGAGGTTTTTCTGGGAGCCTGGATTTTGCTGGCAGTCCTGCTGGCGGCCTATCTGATGGGCCTGTTCCGTTTTAAATCCCACCAGGCCAAACCAGGGGTTACCGGCTGGAGGCTTGGGGGTACGGTTTTGTTGCTGGCCTTTGCCGGTTATCTTTCCTATGGGTTGGTTACCGGGGCTCCGCTAAAGCTCCTCAGCGGTTTCCCGCCTCCCGACTTCTATAGTTTCAGGCAGTCAGAATCGGATTGCCCGCTGGGTCTCGACTGTTATAAGGATTTTGAGGAAGGAGTCAGGCAGGCCGAAATGGCAGGAAAACCGGTATTACTGGATTTTACCGGCTGGGCATGTGTGAATTGCCGAAAGATGGAGGAACAGGTATGGAGCGACCCCGGGGTTTTTCAGTTGCTTCGGGACGAATATATCCTGATATCCCTTTATGTCGATGACCGAACCCTATTGCCGGAGCCGGATCAGTTCACCTTTGAATTTGGCAGCGGAAGACAGAAACGGATTGAAACCATCGGGGATTACTGGAGCACCTTCCAGAACCTGAATTTTGGAGCCCTATCCCAGCCCTATTACGTATTGCTGTCCCCGGAACTGGAAATCCTGGCCCCGCCTGTGCAAAACACGGATGTTTCCAGTTACAGAAGCTGGCTGGAGGATGGCCTTAGGACTTTTAAAACGGGGGGGCTCCGCACCGATACCCCGGTTGATCCTTTTCAATAGTTCAGCTCTGATCTGTCTGCAAGCTGCAGCAGAAGTCATTTTAATTTTATGGGGAAAGAGGCTATCTTTAGCTGCATCCATTTAATCAACCACCCTTGAAGCTATTCAAACGAATCCTAGCGATCCTGGCAGCACTTCTCGTCCTTCTTCTGCTGGCCGGTTTTTTCTTCGTACAACATTTGAAACCCTCTTATGAGGGCCACAGGCAACTGCCCGGAATTACCGATTCCGTGACGGTTTACTTTGACACCTATGGCATTCCGCATATCTATGCCGAAAACGAGGCAGACGCCTTCAGGGCCCTGGGCTATGTGCACGCTCAGGACCGCCTTTGGCAGATGGAATTGCTCCGTCGGATAGCACCGGGCAGGCTATCAGAAGCCTTTGGTCCGGATGCCCTGCCTAACGACAGGTTCTTTCTCAGCCTTGGGATTGAAGAGGCTACCCGAAGAACCCTTGCGTCCCTGAACCCGTCTGACCCTGCCGTGTTACTTGCCGAAGCTTATCTGCAGGGGGTCAACCAATTTGTAGCGGAAGGGCCAACCCCCATTGAATTCTACCTGACCGGCCTGGAAAAGAAACCCTTCAGCCTGGCCGACGTGTACAATTCCATTGGGTACATGGCCTTTAGTTTCGCCATGGCCCATAAGACGGATCCGTTCCTTATGGAAGTTAAGGACAAGCTCGGCATGGAATACGTTTCACAGTTGCTTGATGAATCTCCCTCCAATACCACCATGATCCGGTCCTGGGATACAAGGGATGATAAGGCGGGTTCCTTTGAGGTGTCCGCATCTATCGGCAAGATCCTTGCAGGGACCCCACTTCCGGCCCTGGAAGGGAGCAATTCATGGGTACTCGGGCCCGGAAAGACCCGCAGCGGCAAAGTGATTCTGGCCAATGACCCCCATATTGGCTTTGCCCAGCCTTCCGTTTGGTATGAAGCCCACTTGGTTGCCCCCGGGTTTGAGAAATACGGTTACTTTTTGGGAGGGATTCCATTCCCGCTTCTCGGCCACGACCGCAACCTGGCTTATGGCCTGACCATGTTTGAGAACGACGACATTGATTTTTACGCTGAAAAAACTCATCCGCAGGACAGTACCCAATACCAGCGCCCCGGGGAGTGGAAGAACTTTGAAACTGCAAGTATGGAAATCCCGGTCAAAGGCCAGGAGCCTGTTTCCTTCCGGTATCGGAAAACAGATCGGGGGCCTGTGATTAACGGAGTGATCGAATCCTTAACCCAAACCAGCCCGGTAAGCATGTCCTGGGTTTATACGCAGGGAGAAAACAAGGTATTGCAGGCGCTTCATGGGATCAGCCATGCTACAGATCTGACTTCCTTTGAAGCATCGGTAAAAGACATTCATGCCCCCGGCCTTAATGTGATGTACGGGGATGCCGAAGGCAATGTCGCCTGGTGGGCGGCAGCCCGGCTCTACTATATTCCGGACAGCCTTTCCACCAAATTATTTTTGGATGGCGCCGCAGCCCCTGAACCGGCAAACCTTCCCTTTGAACAAAACCCAAAGGCTGTCAACCCGCCATGGGGCTATGTGTATTCGGCGAACAACCAGCCAGATAGCACAGCAGCAGGGTTGATCCCGGGCTATTATCTGCCGGAGAACCGGGCCCGGAGGATCGTTGAGCTTCTCGAGCCCCGGGATGACTGGGACCGCGAAGGTGTCATGGAAATGATCACCGATGTAACTTCCCCGGTCAACCCCGAAATCGCGTCTAATTTCGCAGAGGCCCTGTCTGGGGTTATCCTTTCAGACACTGAAAGCAGGGTGCTGGAGTCCTTAAAGGCCTGGGATGGGGAGGCGGACCCCGAGGGTAAGGAATCCGTGGTTTTCCACCGATGGGTCTACCAGGTCCTGGCCGGCACCTTCAGGGATGAACTGGGCCCTGAGGGCTTTGAGGCCCTGCTCAAAACCCACCTGGTCAAAAGGCTTATTGCCCCCATCAGCAAAAAGGATGAATTCCTGTGGTGGGACAATATTACCACGAGTGATAAAAAGGAAACCAGGACTGAGATACTTCAGCAGGCCTTCCGGACGGCCATGGCTTCCATCGAATCCGATTTTGGCAGTTTTGAAGGCGACTGGGCATGGAAGGATGTACATACGCTTGAACATGGTCATCCGCTGGGTAGGGTGGCTTCCCTGAGATCTTTTTTTAACGTGGGTCCTTTTCCGGTGCATGGAACCAGGGAAGTGATTAACAACCTTATGTTCCCCTATGATTCCACAGGGTATTACCGGGTAAGTGCCGGCCCATCCACCCGGAGGGTAATTGATTTTTCCGACCCGAATGAAAGCCGGAGTATTTTGCCAACAGGCCAATCTGGCAACCCCTTCAGCCCGCATTACGAGGATCAGGCAGAACTTTATGTGCTGGGAAAATTCCGAAAAATGCTTCTGGATCCGCAGGAGATTCGGTCAAGTTCGGATTCAATGCTTATATTTAGATCAGAGGACTAACTTTTTCAGTTCGCTGCCAGATAGCCATAGCCGGACTAAAATACAGCTGCCCTGACACTTATGAATAAACCCTTCAGCGTTTTTGCTTTTTTTTTCCTGACCGTTTTGGGGTTGCATTGCCAGATTACTACAAACCGCATTAGTCTGGAGTTGCAGGAAGTCAGCATCCCTGAAGGGCTGAAGAAATTTGCCACCGAAAACCAGTACCGGATCTTTTTTCAGGAGGAATGGTTTACAGATGAAAAGGTTTCGCGTACTTATGAAAACCAAACACCGGATGCCATCCTCGGGGATTTGCTCGAGGGCTCCGAGGTAAATTACTACAGGTACGGACCAAAAACCTTTGTACTCACCCGCAATAACAGCATCTACGACCAATTACCCGAAGACTTCTTTGGCAAAAGACCCGATAGCCTGGAACCCACCCAGACGGAAGGACGGACGCCTTTGGTTACAGGCGTAACACCTGTTTTTGTCAACCAGGAGGAACTGATCTCCGTCCGGGAGGTGGAAACCATCCGGATCGGGAAACAAAACCTGTCAGATCCCCGCCAGTCTTTTCTCCTTTCGGGTTATGTTCGGGAACGGGAATCCAACCGGCCCCTGGCGGATCTTGTAATCCTCGAACGCAATCACGGCCTTGGCACGGCTACAGATTCCAGTGGCTATTATCAGTTGCGCCTCCCGGCCGGTTTGAATTTCCTGGAAACCCGTTCTGTGGGGAAACAGGGGGAGCAAAAACAGGTTATCCTGTACAATGACGGACAATTGGACTGGTCTGTGGAAGAAGGTGTAGAACGGTTGGAAGAAGTAGTGGTGGAAGCCCAACAGGACAGGAATGTGGAGGAAGTGGTCGCCGGAACCCAGGTGATCAACGCAGAAGAAAGCAAGGACATACCCCTGGTTCTGGGAGAGCGGAACATTCTGGATGTAGCTGCCTCTCTCCCTGGTATTTCACGGGCAGGGGAGGGGGCACTCGGATTGAATGTCCGGGGCGGAAGGACCGACCAGAACATGTTTCTTCTCAATGAAGCCATCGTGTACAATCCCACGCATTTCTTTGGCATTTTTCAGGCCCTGAACCCCTTTGTTACCCAGCAGGTAGAAATATTCAAAGGAGTCATTCCTGTTGAATACGGGGGAAGA